>CAVKVO010000222.1:0-3945 GCA_963659575.1 Prevotella sp. CAG:1031 | reverse complement strand
GCATAGGATTTGGGGCAAATTCTATGCATATTTGGGTCAAATCCTATGCATTTTTCAGGCAAATCCTATGCATATATTTTTCGAGTCAAGTTTTTTCACAGTTACAGTGTCTCATTTCACATCCTTACGATGACACACTTGGAAGGTTTATTGCGATGGGGATATGCTCATGAAACAATACGACAGGACCTGTTGAGATATGTCCCGATGCACTCTATGTTCCGCATTTTGAAAACTTATGCGTAACTTTGTTGCCAAAACATGATATTACAGAACAAACGAGAATACATATAGAAACAAGAGCACGTACATATAACGACAAGAACGCATACATATATAAATAAGTACGCGTACATTTAATAATAAGAACGCATATATATTAATAAGTACACGTACATATATAATTAAGAACACGTACATATAATATAAACAACACATGAACAAAAGACAGATTATCTTTGCACTGGCAGTGGCGATGGCAGCTGCCGCCGGGGCACAAAGCAGTCAAGGGGGCATTTCAACACAGATGCTCGGCGACATCAAGAAGGCGCAGAAGACGGGCGCAAGCGACAAGGCGCTGATAAACGCCATTGCTACAAACTCGATTGACGACCTGGCTAAGAACCGCGCCAACGCCGGAGAACTGGACACTTACTTCAGTGTGGAGACTCCAAAGCAGTCGATCACCGACCAAAAGAGTTCGGGACGCTGCTGGATGTTCAGCGGACTGAACGTGTTGAGGAGCGACTTCGCCAAGCGCACCGACTCGCTCACGGTGGAGTTTTCGCAGGCCTACCTCTTCTTCTGGGACCAGTTGGAAAAGGCAAACCTGTTTCTTCAGGGCGTGATAGACACGGGTAAGAAGCCGATAGACGATACCCGCGTGCAGTTCTTCTTCAAGAATCCGATAAACGACGGCGGCACTTTCTGTGGCGTAGCCGACCTTGCCGACAAGTACGGACTGGTGCCTAAGTCGGTGATGCCGGAGAGTTATTCGTCGGACAACACCACACGTATGTCGAGACTGGTGTCGTCGAAGTTGCGCGAATATGGACTGAAGTTGCGCAAGATGGTGGCCGACGGCAAGAAGACGGCTGACATCAACAAGGAGAAGACCCAGATGTTGGGCACGATATACCACATGCTCACCCTGACAATAGGTGAACCGCCAACGCAATTCACCTACACATTTAAGACAAAGGACGGCAAGAGTGCAGGCAAGGCGAAGACCTACACGCCGATGGAGTTCTACAAAGAGGTGGTGGAAAGCCCTATCAACGGTACGTTCATCATGGCTATGAACGACCCGCGCCGTCCTTACTACAAGACATACGAGGTGGAATATGACCGCCACACGTATGACGGTCACAACTGGAAGTACATCAACCTGCCCATGGACGACATTGAGACGATGGCAATAGCGTCGCTCAAGGACGGAAGGAAGATGTACAGTTCATACGATGTAGGCAAGTGTCTCGACCGCAAGCGCGGCTATGCCGACACGGAAAACTTCGACTACGCTTCGCTCATGGGCACCACATTCGGCATGAACAAGGCTGAGCGCATAAGCACATTCGACAGTGGATCGACCCACGCCATGACTCTCACGGCTGTAGACCTTGACGACAACGGAAAGGCTACCAAGTGGAAAGTGGAAAACAGTTGGGGCGGCGACTGGGGACAGTCGGGTTGTCTGATAATGACCGACCGCTGGATACGCGAATACATGTTCCGTCTGGTGGTAAACAAGAAGTATGTGCCTGAAAACATACTGAAGATGAACGACCAGAAGCCTGTGATGGTGATGCCGGAAGACCCGTTGTTTGCTGAAGACGAATAATTCGCGAGCACTAAAACATACGATTGCCGCCACTTCTCTCCCCTACCCTTTGCCATACGGCAAGGCACTACGGGGGAAAGAAGTGGCGGCAATCTTTTTGTTTGGAAACCGTTTCGGGGATTAATCCGCTCTTTTCAGCCTCAGACTGTTGAGCACTACGCTGACGCTACTCATAGCCATGAGAGCACTTGCCCACATGGGAGTGATCTGGAAGTCGACCAACCAGCACAAGGCACCGGCTGCCAAGGGGATGCAAACGATGTTGTAGATGAACGCCCAGAACAGGTTTTGATGGATCATGCCCACTGTTCGGCGCGACAAACGTATGGCTTCGGGTATGCGGCGCAGGTCGTTGCCCATGAGAGTCACCTGTGCCACATCCATAGCTATGTCAGTTCCCTGTCCCATAGCGATGCTTACGTCGGCGGAAGCCAACGCCTGACTGTCGTTGATGCCGTCGCCAACCATTGCCACGCAGCGGCCTTCGCTCTGAAGGCGGCGCACAAGCGACTCCTTGTCCTGCGGCATCACACGGCTCTGATAGTGACTGATGCCAGCCTGTGCGGCAATCTTTGCCACGTTTTCATCCTTGTCGCCACTCATAAGGTATATCTCCACACCGGCCTTGCGCAGTTCGTCCATAGCCTCACGTGCGTTCGGCTTCAACGTCTCGGGCTTCGGATTGCCTTTTTCGTCGGTAATAGTGGTGAGCGTACCCGTCTTGTCAGTCACCATAGCGTCCACACGGCAAAGGTTTTCGAGTGCCGTGGCATCCTTTATCAGTATGTTTTTCTGCGCCGCCTTGCCTATGCCCACCATCAAAGCAGTGGGAGTGGCGAGTCCCATGGCGCACGGACACGCCACAACGAGTACCGACACGGCGGAAAGGATGGCGCGCGGCAACATGGAAGTGCCGCCGATAATCAGCCAAAGCACAAAGGTGAGCAAGGCTATGCCGCCAACGACAGGCACGAAAACGAGGGCTATGCGGTCGACAGTGCGCTGCACGGGAGCCTTGGAGCCTTGGGCTTCCTGCACTTTCCTTATTATATTCGACAGCACCGTGGCCGCTCCTACTGCCTCAGCCTTAAACCTGAGTGTGCCCGACGTTACCATCGTACCGGCCAGGAGCCTATCGCCACTCGCTTTCCGCACCGGTTCGGGTTCGCCACTAATCATGCTTTCGTCCACAAACGCCTCGCCGCTGACGGCAACTCCATCCACGGGCACCTTCTCCCCTGCCCTAACCTCCACGGTGTCGCCGGGTTGCAAGGCGGCAATGGGCGTATCGGCGATTTCACCGTCGTGCACAAGGTGAGCGGTCTTAGGAGTAAGTCCCATCAAACCCTTGATGGCCGAAGCGGTACTGCTCTTGGCGCGCTCCTCAAGCAGTCGCCCGGTGAGCACGAAAGAGATGATCATCACCGACGCATCGTAGTATGTGTGACTCTCAATGCCACGACTTCCCCAGAACGATTCGCCCCAAAAGGTGTTGAACACGCTGAACAGAAACGACACGCCGGTGCTCAAAGCCACAAGAGTGTCCATGTTGGCCGATGCGTGAGTGAGCTGTTTCCATGCGGAAGTGAAGAAGTCGCGACCGCAATAGGCGAAGTTGAGCACCGCGAGAATGAGCATTGTCTGGTTGGCAATGGCCGTACTGCCGAGACGAATCCACCCCATTGACACCGCCATTGTGAGCAATGCCAACAACCACGACACCGCCATCTTGCGCCGAAGCGACACATAAGCCCTGCGCTCCAGCGTCTCCACGTTGCGGTCCGGTTCAATCACCATGTCGTAGCCGATGGTTGCCAAGGCTTCCTTCAGCTTTTCCAGCGACGTAACCGCCGGGGCATACTCCACAAGGGCAGTCCTTGCCGGCAGGTTTACAGATGCATTAGCCACACCGTCTATCGAGTTCAGTTTGCGCTCCACGTTGGCTGCGCAACCTGCACACATCATTCCGAGTATGGCAACAGTTTTCTTTTCCATTCTTTTCTTAGTTTATTTTTGCCGAAAGCAGTGTCTTGCGATTATGCACACGGCATGCTTTTAACGGATATAGGGCATACGTTATTGTATGTAGGCGCATGGTTTTGTGA
>CAVKVO010000221.1:0-3964 GCA_963659575.1 Prevotella sp. CAG:1031 | reverse complement strand
CTCTGTTGAGCGGATAGTAGGCGTTGTTCCATGGGAAGCAAGCGCGCTCCAAGTGCGGCATCATAGCCAAATGGCGACCGTCCTGCGAAGCTATACCTGCAACGGCGTAGTCTGAACCGTTGGGGTTGCCTGGATATTCGTCGTAAGCGTACTTCAGCACCACGTTGTAGTGCTCTTCGGGGTAGGGCAGTGAGAACTTTCCTTCTCCGTGAGCCACCCATATACCGAGTTTGCTGCCGCTCAAAGAACCGAACATCACGCTGCTGTTCTGCGGAACTTCCACTCCGAGGAACGATGACTCAAACTTGTGCGAGTCGTTGTGCAACATCTTGCTCTTCTTCTCGTCACCGCTTGTGATAAGTCCAAGCTCCATCATCAGCTGGCAACCGTTGCAGACACCGAGCGAAAGGGTGTCCTTGCGGGCGTAGAACTTGTCGAGTGCTTCCTTTGCCTTGGGGTTGTAGAGGAACGCTCCAGCCCATCCCTTGGCCGAACCGAGCACGTCGCTGTTGGAGAAACCGCCGCAGAACACAATCATGTTGATGTCTTCCAGAGTCTCGCGACCGCTGATGAGGTCGGTCATCATCACGTCTTTCACGTCGAAACCGGCGAGATAGAGTGAGTAAGCCATTTCGCGCTCACCGTTAGTTCCCTTCTCACGTATGATGGCAGCCTTGGTGCCGCTCGGAGTGCGACGGTCGGGCGAAATGTTGTATTGAGAAAGTTTGCCGGTAAAGCCGCGCTTGATGCTGTATTCGATTGGCTGCTCGGCGTAGTTGATGAATCTCTTGCTTGCGCAACCGTTCTTGCTCTGGTCGCGGTCGAGCAAATAAGATGTCTTGAACCACAGGTCGCGCATCTGTTCTATGTCTATCTCGTGCTCGCTGTCGTTGAGTTTCAGTGTCAGAGTGCGGTTGTCCGGTGTGGGATAACCTATCTTCGCGAAGCCCACTCCAGCGTCTTCGAGCAGTTTCTTCATCTCTGCCTGGTGCTCTTCAGCCACTTCAATCACCACGCCCGGGTTCTCTGCGAACAGTGTCTTCACTATATCGCCGTCGGCGCACAGGTCGTGCAGGTTGATGTGCAGACCGCCCTTGGTGTTGGCGAAGCACATTTCGAGCAGTGTAGTGATGAGTCCGCCGGCAGAAATGTCGTGTCCGGCCATGATCCAACCGCGGTTCACCAGCTCCTGAATGGCGTTGAATGCGTCGCAGAAGTACTCCGGATTCTTCACCGTAGGCACATCGTCGCCCACCTTGCCGAGGCTCTGTGCAAAGGCACTGCCGCCGAGGCGTTGCTCGTCGAACGAGAAGTCGATGTGGAACAGTGATGCGCGCTTGTCGTTCACGATGACTGGCGACACTACCTTCCTCACATCCGACACCTCACCGCCGGCACTGACAATCACAGTACCCGGAGAAATGATCTTTTCCCCGTTGGGATATTGCTGGCTCATGGACAGAGAGTCCTTGCCGGTGGGCACGTTTACGTGTATGTCGCAGCAGAAATCGGACAGAGCCTTCACTGCAGAGTAGAGTCTTGCGTCCTCTCCTTCCTGCGAGCGGCAAGGCCACATCCAGTTGGCTGACAGACTGAGACTTGTCATGCCTTCGCTCAGCGGAGCCCAAACGATGTTGGTCAAGGCTTCAGCCACTGAGAGAACACTTCCGGCTTCGGGAGAAGCGAGTCCTGCCTGCGGTGCATGACCCAGTGCAGTGGCTATACCCTTGCGGCCACGATAGTCGAGAGCCACAACACCACAGTCGCTCAGCGGCAACTGGAGTTCGCCCTGGCACTGCTGACGTGCAATCTTTCCGGTCACGGAGCGGTCCACCTTGTTGGTCAACCAGTCCTTGCAAGCCACGGCTTCAAGCTGAAGCACGCGTCCGATGTGTGCGTCTATGCCGTCGAAGCTGCCAGCTTTCTCCGTGTAGCTCACGTTTTCGTAGTGGCGTTCCACGGTGTTGTCGGTCATAATAGTCTTTGGCGAGTGACCGAACATCTGCGCCACGTCGAGGTCAAACGGTTTCACACCGTCGCCCTGCACGAAGCTGAAGTGTGCGTCGCCTGTGGTTTCGCCCACTACATACATCGGTGCACGCTCGCGCTCGGCTATCTTGCGCACGTGTTCAATGTGTTTCTCGTCTATGAGCAGACCCATGCGCTCCTGACTCTCATTGGCTATTATCTCCTTTGCACTGAGAGTCTTGTCGCCGATGGGCAGTTTGGTCATGTCGATGCTGCCTCCGCACTCCTCAACAAGCTCCGACAGGCAGTTCAAGTGGCCTGCTGAACCGTGGTCGTGTATGCTCACCACGGGGTTGACATCCTCTTCGCACAGAGCGCGCACCAGGTTGTAGGCACGTTTCTGCATCTCAGGGTTGGCGCGCTGCACGGCGTTCAACTCGATACCGTTTGAGTAGCGACCGGTGTCTACCGAAGATACCGAGCCACCGCCAAGTCCGATGCGGTAGTTGTCACCACCTACGACGACAACCTTGTTGCCTTTTTGCGGCTCTTTCTTCAGACAGTCGCGCTTGGTGCCGTAGCCGACACCTCCGGCAAGCATGATCACCTTGTCGTAAGCATACTTCTCGTCGCCCTCTTTGTGCTCAAAGGTGAGCAGAGAACCGCAGATGAGTGGCTGACCGAACTTGTTTCCGAAGTCGCTCGCACCGTTTGATGCCTTTATAAGTATCTGTTCGGGAGTCTGATACAGCCACTGGCGCACCGGAAGCAGCTCTTCCCAACTGTGCTCGCCGCCACCTACGCGAGTGCTAAGCTCGTCTTCCTTGAGACGGGGATATGAAGTCATGTAGACAGCTGTACCTGCGATAGGCCATGAACCTGTACCACCTCCCATACGGTCGCGTATTTCACCGCCAGTACCTGTGGCTGCACCGTTGAACGGCTCCACGGTTGTGGGGAAGTTGTGGGTCTCGGCCTTGAGCGAGATAACGCTCTCTATGTCCTTGATTACGAAGTAGTCGCTTGTGGATTGGTCTTTCGGGGCAAACTGCTCTACTACAGGACCTTGTGCAAAGGCTACATTGTCCTTGTATGCCGAAAGAATCTTGTTGGGATTTTCCTTTGTTGTCTTCTTAATCATGGCGAAAAGGCTCGATTCCATTTCCTTTCCGTCGATGATAAATGTTCCGCCGAAGATCTTGTGGCGGCAGTGCTCAGAGTTTATCTGTGCGAAACCGAATATCTCAGAGTCGGTCAGAGGTCGTCCGAGTTCCTTTTCTATCTTGTGCAGATACTCCATTTCCTCCTTTGACAGAGCCAGTCCCTCCTGCTCGTTGTATTCCTCCAGGTTCTCCACGTGCTTGATAGGCTCAGGCTTATGGTTCACGTTGAACACCTTCTGGTCAAGTCCTTCATACATGCGTTGCAGCATCGGGTCGTGCTCGGCGTCGGGATTAGCTACCGGGAAGTACTCCTCTATGCGCAAAATGCCGCTGAGTCCCATGTTCTGGGTTATCTCTACGGCATTTGTGCTCCATGGAGTTACCATCTCACGGCGCGGGCCTACAAAGTGGCCTTCAAGCGTTTCGCCATCTACAAGTGTGGCGTCGCCATACAGCCAGCACAGTTCTTCAATCTCATTGTCGGCCAAGCGGTGGTCACACTCGGTTGCGATAATGCTTTTCTGTGGGGTCTTGAAAAAAAGTATCATGCCTCTTCTTATTTTATGTTTTCTATGATTTTCTTATACCAAAGCGTTTGCGCAGTGCCATCGTCGTGCGGTACGCGGCCTTGCAAAGGTACGCTAAATCAGAGACAACTCAAAGGAAAACCAACTGTTTTTGCGCCAGTTGCGGTTGCACGAGTGGCTCGCTTGCGGCAATACGTCGGCCTTATATATATTATGGTATAGGCTATATATATAATAATGTATATACCTTAAGGTGGGTTCTATAAATTAGCTTTGTTGGATTTTGAGACTATTTTCAAGGGCATA
>CAVKVO010000220.1:0-3965 GCA_963659575.1 Prevotella sp. CAG:1031 | reverse complement strand
TTCTCTGACGAGCGATTGGCTTAACGCTGCCTGTAGTAGGCGCTGCGTCCTCGCTGCGCCCTTGGCCAAAACCCAGCTAATATTCAGCTAATATTCTGGGAATGACTACCTTATCCGATAGGGTGCAGCGAGGACGCTTCGCCTACTACAGACTTCACACACATAGATTGTCTTTGACTATCCCTTCGGCCATAGATTTTCAATTTCCACGGCCACCGAACGTTGTTTCTTCACTCCCCGTTCTTTATTCTTTACTTTCAAAAGTTCTTTACTCCACTTTTTTTACTACATTTGCATAATATAAGCTACATATTGAATAACAGAAATCTAACAACTATAACTTATTATTATGCGAAAAACTATTTTGGCACTCCTGTTGCCTTGTTGTGCCGTTTTGCCTGTGCCTGCCGACGACTACCACGACATAAGCGGCGACTATCTGCAAAACACAGGATTTGACTCCAACTACAACTACAAGGTTGGTGATGAGGGAAACGTGGCTCAAGAGATTCTTGAGATTGACGGATGGACCAAAAACATCAGCGTGAACTACACCATCACCGGCGTTTACCAGTTCGGTACGGCCAAGACATTCAACGGTGTGGCTGTGCCGGCCAAGGGATATGACGGCACTGCCAACGGCGGTTGCCTGGCTCTGAGCACGGGATGGACGCAGTCGATGCTCTATGAGCAGCAGGTGACTCTGCCTGCCGGCAAGTACGGACTGGTGTCGGCGGTGTACAACTGCGGCACAAGCACTGTGGGCACGAGCAAGATGGGCTGGGTGCCTGCCAAGGGCAGTTCGGTGCTGTCTAAGGTAAGCGAGTTTCCCCTTCAGACGTGGGTGACTGACACAGTGTGGTTTGAGATAACCGCCTCAACAACGGGAAACATCCAGATTGGCTATCAGGCCGGCGGACAAGGTTCAAACAATTCTGCCAAGATTGTAGTGGACTTCGTAAAACTGTTGCGCGACACTCCCATCGGCAAGGTCGACGTGGACATGTGGAAAGAGAAACTCTCGCCCGTGATAACGGAGGCAGAAACCCTCTACGGCGACGGCACGGGCAACGAGGCTGCTGCTCTAAAGACAGCCATAGACGCTGCCAAGGCTACCAATGCCGACGACAACGCCACGATAGAGGGCGTGAAGGCTGCCATAGAAAGCCTCAACGCCGCCATGGAAGCCTATCTGTGGAAGAACCCCACTGGCGATGTGCCTACGGTAACCACCGATTCTCGTTTCGCACGTGGTGCCACGATGGCTTTTGCCCGCATGACCGTTTCCGGAAAGGATATCGTTGAGCAAGGTATCTGCTGGGCTGAAAACGACGACCCGACAATAGACGACAACCGCACCACGAAGTATCTGGAAAACAACGGCAAGATATACCGTTTGGACCAGCTTCTCCCCGGCACAATGTATTATATGCGTGCCTACGCCATAACCAAAGGCCGTCAGGTGGGCTATGGCGACGTGATAAAGTTCAGCACCGTTCCCAAGGGATTGATATCCTACACTATACGCGGTGGCGACGATGCCGAGGCTGTGGCGCGCATAACGGCGGCGGTGAAGAACGCTGTGAACTACTGGAACAACCTTACTTCCATACCCAACTTCACCACAAGCGTGGGCTACAACAGTGGAACTCCCACGGCAGAGTGCTCCTATGGCGGCTGGATGAGCGTGGGTGCCAACAAGTCATGCCAGGCCACGGGTACCATCTTGCACGAGCTGCTCCACGGTGTGGGAGTCATTCCATGGGCTGACACGGAGTGGAGCCGCCACAATCTGCGTGCATCGGTCAACAGCGACGGCTACGGAACCGGTCTCTGGTTGGGCGACCGTGTGACGGAGGTGTTGCGCTTCTGGGACAACAGCACCACATCGCAGCTGAGTGGCGACTACCAGCACATGTGGCCCTACGGCATCAATGGTGCCAACGAGGACACGGGCAAGGAAGTGCTCTACATAGGCAACGGACTGATTTGCCAGGCTTTGGGCGAAGACGGTTTGCAGCACACTTCGCAGAGTTTTGCCCGTCCCTACTACTCGTTCAACCAGGAGAACGATACGAAATACTATCTCAAGAACGAGTCGGAAAACGGCGGACTGCTCAGTTCGTATCTCGTGGCCGACAGCAAGGGCAATCTCGTTTGGCGCGTGATGGCTGCCGACGAGGCTGCGAAGAACGACAGTGCGGCATGGAACATGACGTTCACCACAGGCAACCAGTATTATCAGTTGCGCAATGTGGCCACAGGTCGCTACATGAGCTATGCAGGCAGCGGCGCCAACGGCATAAAGACCGTGGAGGCAAGCGGCGCAACCACCAGCAGCGAAGACTTCCAACTGATGAAAGGTCGTGTGGATGTGAAGATGGGTTCTGCCAACACTCAGAAGCGTGGCTACTGGATCATCCATCCCACAAGCAACTGGACTCCGCAGTGTCTGCAGGCAAGTTCCGACGGAACCACTACTGCCGCTACGTTCAGCATAGCCAACGGCGCAACGGCTCAGCGGTGGCTCATACTCACACAGGATGAGATGACTCAGACCGAACAGTTTGCCGTAGATGGACTGAAGAGTCAGATAAATGACGCTCTCGCCACTCTCAAGAAACTCATTGCTGTGCCTCACACAGAGGATGTGGCCGGAACAGACGAGAAGACCAACGCAACAATCAGCAGCGTGGAGCAGAATGCAGAAAACATCAAGACACCGTATGACGCTCAGAAACTGATGGTTGAGGTGAAGCAGGCTGTGCTCGACTTCCTCAACGGAGCCACTCCTACCGACGTTGAAAAACCGTTCGACCTGACCTATCTGCTGGCCAATCCGGGCATGGATGCCGCCGACGGCTGGTCCACTGCGCCCACGCTCAGCAACTCCTGCGGCGAGTTCTATCAGAAGACGGCCAACATGAACCAGACCGTCAGCAATCTTCCCGCCGGAACATACCAGTTCCGCGCCAACGCGTTCCAGCGTCCGGGTGCCTACTCCGCCGTTTATGAACCCTACAAGAACGGCACCGACAACGTCACAGCCTATCTCTACGCCGGTTCGGAAAAGGTGAAACTGTGCAACATCTGCAAGGATGCGCAGTCGCAGAAGCTCGGCAAGGGCAACGAAGTGGAGGTTGCCACTGGTCTGTATGTGCCGGACAACATGACCGCAGCGGCCGCATATTTGGACAAGGGGCTCTATGAGAACAGCGTAACCACAACGTTGGCCGAAAGCGGCAAGTCGCTCAAGATGGGACTTAGCATCACTTCTGCCCCGTCAGGCTACTGGTGCATCTTCGACAACTTCCGTCTGCTCTTCTTCGGACGTATGTCCAAGGAGGACGTGACAGCCATCAAGACCGTAACCAAGCAGGAGCGCAAGTCATCAGGCAAGGTGTTCACCCTCGACGGACGTCAGGTTAGCACCAACTCAACGAGCCTCGACAACCTGCCTCACGGCATCTACATCGTTGACGGAAAGAAGATCGTGAAGTAATAAAGTCACGAACAAAGAAAAAGACAGAGCCAGTCAGACCGCAAACCTTTGCGCCTGATTGGCTCTATCTTTTTGCTGTGTATCCCCATTATGATACGGCGCCGTACCTCCTACTCACTGCGCTGGTTTCTGCCTATAGGAGGCGAAGCGTCCTCGCTTTGCCCTTGGCTCAAGTCCATGCTAAAATCCAACTGATTTGCAGATAATGATTACCATATCCCCAAGGGCAAAGCGAGGACGCTTCGCCTACTACAGACTTCATGCACTGCTGGTAGGAGGTACGATGCCTTTTTAGAAGCCCGAAAGTTGAGTTGTTTTCACCGCCACTAAACTGTTTTTGAGGTTCTTATTGCATTTGCCGCTCAAAAAACAAAGATTAATATTATCTTTGTAAAGTGGTTCTATAAAACAAAAAGAGCAACGATATGGCAAAGAAATACCCTCTTGGAATACAGACTTTCTC
>CAVKVO010000219.1:0-3982 GCA_963659575.1 Prevotella sp. CAG:1031 | reverse complement strand
CACGACAAGCCGAAGGCTCAGAAAACAGACAGGGGTTTTTACTCCGTTTTTGTCAAAAGTAAAAAAACAAAGGTGTCCGGCAAGGGATGAACATTGTCATCCTGCCAGACACCTTGTGCTTGTATGTCACTTCCTCATGGCAGTTACTCTGCCAAAGGGAAGTTAGAAGTTAGGAGTTACTTCCTTATCACGGTCTTAACGGTGGTTGAACCGCTCTTCATGATGTACAGACCGGACTTGGCGATGCTCTTGCGCGCCTCGTCTACGGTGTTGAAGCGTCCGAGACGGATGCCGTCAACGGTGTAGACTTCCACTGCGGCAGAGGCAGAGTTCTTGGCATTGCTGATTGCGGTGACAACTTCAGGTCCAACGAGCTTCAGACTGTACAGTTTGTAGGTGGCAATCACGTCTTCCTTTATCGATTTGTCGGCACCTTCGGCCTTCACACCGTAGTAGTAGATACCGTCGGCGGGCAGAGTGTAGCTGCCTGTGGCCTCTGTTTCCTCACCGGAGATGATGGAGTCAGAGAGTATCACAGTGGTGAACGAGTCAGGGATGTTGACCTGTGCGATAACGACAGACATCTTCATCTTGGCCTTCTCAGTGTCAGCCAACTGGCTCTCATTGTCGATGGCCATGCTGTAGGTGAGTGTGGCGTCGATGTTGTCGCCAGCCTTACCGATGAATGCAGGTGAAACGAACACACCGGGGAGTTCGGTTGCAGTCAGTGCGTTGTAGATGGCGCGCTGTGTGGTGTAGACACCCTCTTCGGTAGAGTCAGCCACCCAGTGCTGGAACTGCGACGACTGGTCGTACTGATACCACTCGCTGAAGTCGGCGTCGTACTCACCAAGAGTGTTGCTGGTGCTTACGGTGTCGTCGATGGCGAACTGGTCGAGGAAGAGTTTACCGAACTTGGTAGTGGTGGTGCACTTGATACCGATGTAGTACTGGCCAGCCTCGTTGTCAAACTGGGCTATCACCTTCTTGTATCTGCGCTCGGGCACCATCACGTTGGCAGGACTGGTGTACAGGAGTTTGGTCATGCTTGCCGAGTCGGCCTTGCTACCGAGGTATACCTCAAAGTTCTGCGCATAGGTGGAAGCACTCTTTCCGTTGAGCGCGGTGCGATAGAAGAAGCTCAGCTCGTGGGTACCTGCGGGTATCTCGATGCAGTCAGAGAATGCCCAGTCGCCGTTGGCGTCAGCAATCTTGGCGTTGTGCATGATGGCTCCAGTGCCGTTGTATGCAGAGTTGGCCGACGTGAAGTTGTTGCCCTTCTGCCAGTTGCCCTCTACGGTCCAACGCTCAAGGCTTGAGAGAGAGTCGAGGTTTTCGCTGTAAGGCAGTGTGGCCACAGCATAGTTCTGGATGGCATCGAGTGCCCATTTGTTGTTGTAGCTGATGGTATCGCCCTCGGCGCTCACCTCCACCTGTATGGTGTATTCACCCGGTGCGCTGATGTCGAGCAGTTTGTCGAAGGTGTAGCTGAGCGATTCACCCGGTTTCAGAGCCTCGTCGCTGTAGTGCTCACTGATGGCGAGTTTGCCGTTCAGGTAGCAGTTCATGTCAAACGCCTTCACCTCGCTTGCACCGTGGTTGGTCACAACAGCGGTGACGGAGTCGGTTGTCAGACCGAAACCAGACTTGGCGTTGTGGCTCACAGCCGTTATGGCCATATCGGTGGCGTCGTCGAAGCGCACGTCGTCGATGATCAAGTCGTGACCAGTGCCGGTGTACTGGAATGCGATGTAGTATGTGCCCGGCTCGGTTATCTGCTTGAAAGCATAGCCCTGGCGGTAGGTCAGGATGTTGTCGTTGGTGATAGTGTCTGTGCTTACAAGGTCAGCCTCGGTGTATTCGCCAGCTGTGTAGTCCTTAGAGATGTAAGCCTTCAGCACCGTCTTGTCGGTGGCGTTGGTGGCTTTCATCGTGGTGGTGTAGTAGAACGACAGACGATTTGCACCTGCTTTGGTCACATTGATGGCAGGCGAGATGAGCCAGTCGTCGTGCTCGGTGTTGGCCAAGCTGTTCACATAGGCAGCGTTATGACCGTCCTTGGCGTAGTTGGCATAGCCCTTGTCAACCGATCCGACGGTCCAGTCGAGTGAGCTTACGGATGTGATTTTGGTCCAAAGTCCTGCCGTTGTGCTATCCTCGAAGTTCTCGGCAAACGGATAAGCCATAGGCTCATACACATAAACCGAAGAGCTTACGGTGTCGTTGGCGGCGTTGGTGTCGCCGTTCAGGGCTGCTATCACAGCCACATTGTGCTTGCCACTCTTGGCCTCGCAGGTGTATTTGAATGTGTAGGCAATCTTTTTGCCAGCCTCAAGAGTGCTGTCGATGGTCTCCGTAGCCACGGTTTCACCGTCGTAAACCAGTTTCACGGGTATGTTCTTCTGCACTGCCGAACCTGCGTTTTCTATCTCTGCAGAGAAGTTAAGCGTAGTGCCAGTAACAGCGGTTATGCCCGGTTCCACGATTTCCTTTACGGCAATGTCGTTGGCCTCAACAGACCTCAGAGCAATGTTCTTCAGCACAAACTGTCCCTCATAGCCGCTGGCGAGGCCAATCTCAAAGCGATATACGCCTGCTGCGATATCCATAGGTATGGACGCTTCGGCGTAATCGCCGGCTGTAGAAAGATTTGCAGTGAATGTGCCTGCCGTTTCTCCTTGCGGTGTGATGGCGGCAACGTTCACAGTGGCATCCACGAGCGACATGTATTTGAACTTCAACTGAGCCATTCCGCCGGGCATTTCTACCCAGTTGCTCCTCAGTCGGGAGTTCTTGCCGGCTGCTTCCAGGTATCCCCAAGCACCTTGGGTTTCAGAATATGACCATCCGTAAATCACACTCAGCACCTTCGACTTATAGGTACTTGTCCACATGGAGTCGTTGCGATTCTCTGCCATTTCGTAGGGGAAAGGCATTGTGGGGTCAATAGTCACCGTAGAAGTGAGGGTGTCGTTGGAGTGCAAGAGGTCGCTCTCTGCCGTAGCCCAAGTGAGAATGGTGTGCTTAGTGCGACTCAGCTTGACAGAATCCTTGAAGGTATAGGTCAGACTGCCGTCGGTTCCGAGAGGCTGGTTGACCGTTTCAGTCACAGCTTCGCCACCGTCAACAGAGTAGCCCACGTTGAACGACGACACTTCCTTGCCGAAGTTCTTCACCGTGATGGTCATGTCCTGCTTGTCATAGTATCCGTCCACGGGCGAAACAAGGCTCTCCACAGTGAGGTCTGACGGGTTGCTTGCGCTCACCTTCACGTCGTCGATGTACAAGGAGTTGTTCGTGTACGGTGACGCTGGCGTGTTGCCGTGGTCGTGGAAAGCGATGTAAATCTGCTTGCCGGCATACTTGGCGAGGTTGAGACTCATGGAGTGCCAGTTGCAGAGGCCTACCGGAACCACGGCATAGAGCGTGTCGGTAAACGATGTTGTGGTGGTGTCGGTGGTGGACACGAGCACCTCAAACTGTGTGCGAGCGGTGTCAGGCACAGTGGCTGTGGCGTTGAAACTGGAGTTCCAGCTAATCATGAAGTTGAGGAAGTCGCCCTCGCTCACGCTCACCTGCGGTGTAATCAACCACGAGTCAGGAGCGGGAACAGCACCTCCGGTGCGTCCGGTGGTAGACTTCATTGCCTTCAGGCCACCATCGTTGTAGCCCTTGATGAAGTTGGAAAATGTTTTGTACGTAGCCGAAGCCCACGACCATTGCTTGCATGAGCTTCTCACTGTCCACCCCTCTGGCGGAGTGGTGTCGCCCTCAAAGCCTTCGCTGAGGGTCTGCGCGTTTGCCGCCGGTGCCGTGAACAGCAGCGACAGGAACATTGCAGATAATGTTTTCTTCATACGCTTCAATTGTTTTGTTGAGAAAATATAGATAAAAATGTTGTTATCCTATTGTTTGTGGAAAGTCATTGTAGTAATGTGAAAAGAATAAGTTGTGCAAGTTTGCCCTGTATTTTTAGGCGGTT
>CAVKVO010000218.1:0-4122 GCA_963659575.1 Prevotella sp. CAG:1031 | reverse complement strand
CACTTCGACATGAGCGGTGCAAAGCACTTCGACAAGGAGACACTGAAGCATTATCTAAGTATGCAACTCGCTCCATACGAAGAACTTTATGAGAGAAACGAAAAGGAGATATATCACAACGAACGTTTGGAAGGCATAGTGAAGCGTGCCTATGAGAAGACCGGGCAAAAGGTTGTTGTAATCATAGATGAATACGACGCGCCATTGCTCGACGTAGTTCATGAAAAAGAAAACCTCGCTGCACTGCGCCTCATTATGCAGAACTTCTACAGTCCATTAAAGAAACTTGACCCATATCTGGAGTTCACGTTCATTACTGGAATCACCAAGTTTTCGCAGCTCAGCATATTTAGTGAACTGAACAACCTTGAAAGCATCAGTATGCTCGACCAATATTCCGCTATCTGCGGCATCAGTCTGACTGAACTTACTACCGTCATGCATCCCGATGTAGAACACCTTGGCAAGACACTCGGCATGACCTACGATGAATGTTTGGCGGAATTGCGCAACTATTACGACGGCTACCACTTCAGCGAACGCTCCGAAGACGTGTTCAACCCGTTCAGTTTGATAAAGGCAATGAACGGACAAAAGATATCATCCTACTGGTTTGGCTCGGGCACACCCACATTCCTGCTCAAACTGCTGGACAAGTTCAACGTAAATCTCGCCACACTGGAGAGTCAGGAAGCGGTGCTGAGTTCGTTCGACCTGTCGCCCGAGGAGATGACCGATGCCCTGCCGCTGCTATACCAGAGCGGCTATCTCACGATAAAGAAGTATGACCCGATGTTCAAGGAATACACCCTTGGCATACCCAACAAGGAGGTGCGCGACGGACTGCTAAACTCGATGATGCCCCATTACGTCAATCCGCGCCGCACCGACAACGACGCTTTTCTCCTGGGGTTCTGCAAGGCTGTATACCGTAACGACATCGAAGCGGCATTGGAGCACATGCGCACATACATGGCCACGATACCATACGACTTGGAAAACCGTACGGAAAAGCATTTTCAAACCATATTTTATCTCATGTTCAGCTTCCTCAACATCTACATCCGTACGGAAGTGAAGAGTGCCATAGGCCGTGCCGATGCTGTGATGCACATGCCTGACGCCATCTATGTGTTTGAGTTGAAGGTGGACAAGAGTGCCGACGAGGCTCTTCAGCAGATTGACGACAAGGGATATATGCTGCCCTATCAAGCTGAAGGCAAACGCCTAATAAAGATTGGCATCAGCTTCGACAGTAAGCAGCGCACCATAAGCGAATGGAAAATCAAGGAAGAATGACTTCTTCCTGTTCGTCTTTTTACCGCTAAACAAGTGCTCTGTATGAAAAGAAATGTAGTGACAGAATTACAAAACTTCGTAATCCTGCCACCGCATTTTCTATTTCTTCATATCTTCCACTTTGCGGTATTACTCTTGCTGCGCTAAAACATCAGCGCAGGAGGAGGGCTTCGGCGAAGTGGTGGATGATGATGCCGGCTGTGACTGACACGTTCATGGAGTGTTTGGTGCCGAACTGCGGTATCTCAAGGCATCCGTCGCACATGTCAACCACCTCCTGATGCACTCCCTTTACCTCGTTGCCGAGAATGACGGCGTAGCGATGACCCGGAACGGGAGTGAAGTTGTGCAGCTTGGTGCTATGCTCCACCTGCTCCACAGCCAGCACTTCGTAGCCATTGGCCTTCAGGTCAGCTACCGCTTCGGTGGCTGTGGCAAAGTGGCGCCAATTGACACTGTCTTCAGCTCCCAGTGCAGTCTTGTGGATTTCTGCGCACGGCGGAACGGCGCTTATGCCGCACAAGCATACTTCTTCGATACGGAAAGCGTCGCCTGTGCGGAACACGCTACCCACATTATACATCGAACGGACGTCGTCGAGCACCACCACAAGGGGCAGTTTGGGGGCTTCCTTGAACTCCTCCACCGACAACCGTTGCATCTCTATCGTTCTCAACTTCCTCATAGCGTGTGCAAAGTTAAGTAATGTTTGCCATATATAGCTTCTATGGCAAGGGCAAAGCGAGGACGCTTCGCCCACTACAGGCTTCCAACTGCGCTTGGCTCTTGCGCACGAATGATACGGATACGGCGCCGTACCTCCTAAGTTTGCCTATAGACTAAGGGCAAAGCGAGGACGCTTCGCCCACTACACTTCTTTATTTCGCCACAATCTCTGACGTTACGGTCTTCAATCCCTTGGCGAATGCTGAACAGTCACCCAAAGAGAGACCTGAAAGACCTATTCCATTGTGAGCGTCAGCACATCGCCGGCGTTGGTGTTGATGTCATAGACGTATTCGCCGGGCATTGCGAGACAAGCCTTTTCGTTCACAGCCTTGTAGCCACCAGCCGAAGTCTTGGTCACTGGCATTGTCCATGTGGCGAACAATGGGTTGGGATTTTCACCCTTTGCCTCATTCAGCGAACCTTTATCGGACTTCAAAGCGGTGGCTGTGCGCAGACGAAGGTTGCCTCCTATGGTGCTCCTTATGGTCACACTCACTATGCGACCGCTGCTCCACTTCAAGTCTTCCACGACGAATCCGCCGATGGTGCGCAGTCCTTTCACCTCGCCGTCCTTCCATTCCAGGGGCAGTGCGGGCAACAAGTGTACCGCGCCGTCGTGGCTTTGCACCATCATCTCGCCTATTCCGGCGGTGCATCCGAAGTTGCCGTCAATCTGAAATGGCGGATGCGCGTCGAACATATTGGGGTATGTGCCGCCACCTTGTCCGCGTTCTATGGTGTCAGGCACAAGCGACAGCTGGTCTTTTATCAGCTTGTAGGCATGCTCACCGTTGAGCAGTCGCGCCCAAAGACACACCTTCCAACCCATTGACCAACCCGTTGACTGGTCGCCACGCTGTATCATCGACGTGCGCACTGCCTTGAACGCCTCGGGAGTACGATAGGGTGATACTTCGGTACCGGGGTATAATGCCCACAGATGCGACACGTGGCGGTGATGGTCGTTGGGATTATCCCAGTCGTCGGCCCACTCCTGAAGCTGTCCGGTGCGGCCTATGCGCAGAGGTATGAGTTGCGAACGCATGTTGAGAAGCGTGTCGGCAAAGTTCTGGTCTATGCCAAGTATTCCGGCAGCCGTGGCAGTGGTGGTGAGCAGATTGGCCACAAGCTCGTTGTCCATGGTTATGCCTGCGTAGAGGTTCGACTTCACCTTTTGCTTGGGACCGTTCTCCGGCGAGTTGGAAGGACACACCACGAGGTAGCCGTTGCGCGGGTCTTTCACCATGAAGTCGACGAAAAACTCAGCCGCACCCTTCATGTATTTATACACAGAAGCGAGATATTGCTTGTCGCCGTTGTAGAGATAGCGGTTCCAAAGATGCTGACACAACCATGCGTTTGACGTGGGCCACACTCCGCAGTAAGCCCTGTCCACAGCTCCCGTCATGCGCCACAGGTCGGTGTTGTGGTGAGTCACCCATCCGCGGCAGCCATACATCCGCCTTGCAGTCTCCGCTCCAGCCTGACTCAGTTCGCCAATCATTTTTACCAGTGGCTCGTGCAGCTCACTGAGGTTGCACGGTTCGGCTGGCCAGTAGTTCATCTCGGTGTTGATGTTTATGGTGTATCGGCACCGCCACGCGGGGTTCAGCTTGGCGTTCCACTTGCCTTGCAGATTGGCAGGTTGGCATCCCGGCTGCGACGAACAGATGAGCAGGTATCGCCCAAACTGGAAGTAGAGAGCCACGAGCTGCTTGTCGTCGCTTGTGGAGAAGTCGCGTATGCGCTCCTCGGTGGTCTTCTCGGCATATTTGTTTTCGCCGAGATTGAGACTCATGCGGTCAAACTGCTCCTTGAACTTGGCCACATGGCTCTGCTTGGCGTCGGCGTATGCCTTGGCGCAGTTCTTCATGTAAGCCTTCACGCGCTTGCTCGGGTTGGCCGACAGGTCGCGATAGTTGACGAAATTGGTGGCCATCGACACATATATAACCACCTCGTCGGCACCGCGCACCGCCAGCGAGTGGCCCTCGCGAGTGGCCTTGCCCCCACGGTTCACCACCTTTGCGTTCACCATGTAGCGCACCTTGCCCGGCACGTCGTCGGCTGCCTTGTCCGTAATGCCCGTCATGG
>CAVKVO010000217.1:0-4157 GCA_963659575.1 Prevotella sp. CAG:1031 | reverse complement strand
CATTATAAAGCGATTCTGTAAGCAAATACAAGTGTTATTGTTTCGGACTGAAAGTGGCCCTGTTAGCACCCGTAACTGGGCCACTTACGATGCCTAACTGGCCCACTTACGATGCCTAATTGGGACATTTATGATGCGTAAATGGCCGAGTTACGAAGTGGCAGCCGCTGATTGGATTGCAAAATTTGTATGTTTCCCTAATTTTATATACTTTTGCAGCGGTCTTTGCGGAGGCTCTTTTATTGAGGAAAACAATTTATATATATAAATATGTATAGGACTAACACTTGCGGAGAGTTGCGTCTCTCCGATGCCGGACGTTGCGTGACGCTGGCAGGATGGGTTCAACGAAGCCGCAAAATGGGCGGTATGACATTCGTAGACTTGCGCGACCGCTACGGAATCACGCAGTTGGTGTTTGACGAAAGCACCGACAAGGAACTGTGCGACCGCGCCAACAAACTCGGACGCGAGTTTTGCATACAGGTAAAAGGTACGGTGAGCGAAAGGCAGAGCAAAAACAGCCACATGGACACCGGCGACATAGAGATAATTGTGAGCGAACTGAATGTGCTGAGCGAGAGCCTCACACCGCCGTTCACCATTGAGGACAACACCGACGGTGGCGACGACATCCGCATGAAGTATCGCTATCTCGACCTGCGCCGTCCGGCTGTGCGCAAAAACATGGAACTGCGCCACCGCATGACCATACTCATAAGAAACTTTCTCGACTCAAAGGAGTTCATCGAGGTGGAAACTCCGATTCTCATCGGTTCCACTCCCGAGGGCGCACGCGACTTCGTGGTGCCTTCGCGCATGAATCCCGGACAGTTCTATGCCCTGCCGCAGAGTCCGCAGACGCTGAAACAGCTGCTCATGGTGAGCGGTTTCGACCGCTATTTCCAGATAGCCAAGTGCTTCCGCGACGAGGATTTGCGTGCCGACCGCCAGCCTGAGTTCACCCAGATTGACTGCGAAATGAGTTTCGTGGACCAGGACGACGTGATAAACCTGTTTGAAGACATGGCTCGCCACCTGTTTAAGGAAGTGCGCGGCGTTGACCTGCCGGCAAAACTGCGTCAGATGACGTGGCACGAGGCCATGCGGCTGTATGGAAGCGACAAACCCGACTTGCGTTTCGGCATGGAGTTTGTGGAACTGATGGACGTGTTCAAGGGCACGGGTTCGTTCCCCGTGTTCGACAGTGCCGAATATATCGGCGGCATCTGCGTGCCCGGTTGCGCCGACTACACCCGCAAGCAGCTCGATCAGCTCACTGAGTTTGTGAAGAAGCCGCAGATAGGTGCCAAGGGACTGGTGTATGTGAAGTTCAACGCCGACGGAACGGTGAAGTCGAGCATAGACAAGTTCTACACGCCCGAAACATTCGCCAAACTGAAGGAGGCCACCAACGCCAAGGACGGCGACCTCGTGCTCATACTGAGCGGCGACAAGGCCAACAAGACCCGCATACAGCTGTGCTCTCTGCGACTGGAAATGGGCGAGAGACTGGGTCTGCGCGACAAGAACAAGTTTGAGTGTCTGTGGATAATCGACTTCCCCTTGTTTGAATGGAGCGACGAAGAGCAGCGCCTTATGGCCACTCACCATCCCTTCACGATGCCCAATCCCGACGACATCCCACTGCTCGACGAGCATCCGGAGCAGGTGCGCGCAAAGGCATACGACTTCGTTTGCAACGGTATCGAAGTTGGCGGCGGTAGCCTGCGTATACACGACGGCAAGTTGCAGGAAAAGATGTTCGAGATACTCGGCTTCACACCGGAAAGAGCCATGGCACAGTTCGGCTTCCTCATCAACGCCTTCAAGTATGGAGCGCCCCCTCACGCAGGACTGGCGTTCGGACTGGACCGCTTTGTGAGCATCATGGCCGGTCTGGACTCGATACGCGACTGCATCGCATTCCCCAAGAACAACAGCGGACGCGACGTGATGCTCGACGCTCCAGGCACACTGGCACCCGAACAGTTGGACGAACTGCATCTTAAAGTTGATTTAAGTCAAGAATAAAGCCAAACAGACAGCAATCGCACTGTAAATCATTGATTTGTCAAGAAACATCTTTTGCAGTCAGAATAAAAAAACTTAAATTTGCAGCGTTGGTCGGTTTTATTTACAATAGTCCGACATAAACGAATAGGAAAAAATAAAATTTAAGAACGATGGCTGAAAAGAAAACGACAAAGGCTGTAGCCGCAGAAAAGGTTACAGAGGCCAAGAAGCCCGTGGCAAGGAAAGCCGCAGCACCAAAGAAAGAAGCAATTGCACTCAACGCTGAGAACGTTGGTTTCAAGGCAGGAGACGTGTATCAGGCTTTGGCTGCTGTAGAGAAGCCCCTGACAGTGAAAGAAATTGCTAAGGCAGCAAACATCAGTGAGAGCGAAGTACTGCTCGGCATGGGATGGCTCTTCAAAGAGGGCAAGATAACCGCTGCTGACAACAAGATTGCGTTGGCTTAAACCAAGGTAAAAAATAATAAGAAAGCCGGTAAACGTCTGTGGTATTACCGGCTTTTTTATGTTTCAAGGTGATTGAACGAAATCATCTTTAGCAAGGATACATCACGGTGGCAAGGTATAGAGCCATTACTAAAAGGACACGTAAAGAATGGACAAGAGTTATGAACGGCATATTCTAAAGGTTCTGGCGGAAGCCGGCACTGCGGGAATAAGCGTGAAAAACCTGTCCAAACACGTGTTCAACATGAGCAGCACACTGTTTGAACGGCCTGACATGGACGATGTGCGCCGCAACGTGAGGCAGTTTTTGCTGCGCAACTCTAAGGACAACAATTCGCTTATAGAAAACATGGACCGCTGGGGCTACTACCGTCTGAACACCAGGCGGTCCTTTGCGGCAAAGCAACTCATGCTCTCCTTCAGCGAAGAAGAGCCGGAAGAGAAACCCAAAGAACAGGAATGTCAGGACTTGTCGCTCAGTCTGTTTGACTAAGCTGCAAGCTTTCCTCATAGAAACAGTGAGTTCTACACACAAGAACCAGTGTTGCAACAACTTTTTCCAACCAGAGAAAACCACAAGAAATCAGCTGATTAATGTACAACAATCCAAATTCTCCAGACAACTACAAGCACATCACCGCCAAGGCTCCCGCCAAACTGCTCGACTTTCTGCTGGACAACCTGAACGAAAGCCGTTCTAAGGTGAAGGCAACCCTGCAGGGACGGGGCATCAAGGTGAACGGAAAGGTAACCACGCAGTTTGACTTTCAGCTACAACCGGGCATGGATGTGGCCGTGAGCAAGAGCAAACGCAACCAGTATACCCTGAAGAGCCGCTACGTGAAGATTGTGTATGAAGACCAGTGGATAGTGGTTATCGAGAAGAACATCGGCATACTGTCGATGGCGGCAGGCCACTCTTCGCTGAACGTCAAATCGGTGTTGGACGACTACTTTGCCAAGTCGCACCAGAAGTGCCGCGCCCACGTGGTGCACAGGCTCGACCGCGACACCAGCGGACTGATGATCTACGCCAAGGACATGGAGACAGAGCAGACTCTGGAGCACAACTGGCACGACATAGTGTACGACCGCCGCTACATTGCCGTAGTGAGTGGCGAGGTGGAAGAAGAGGGCGGAACGATAGAAAACTGGCTCAAGGACAACAAAGCCTACATCACCTATTCGTCGCCAGTGGACAACGGAGGCAAGTATGCCATAACCCACTACCACGTGCTCGACCGCACCACGGAGCACTCCCTGGTGGAATTCAAGCTCGAAACGGGCAGAAAAAACCAGATACGTGTGCACACCGCCGACATAGGTCATCCCGTTTGCGGCGACATCAAGTACGGCAACGGCGACGATCCCTTGCACCGTCTGTGCCTGCACGCCTACATGCTGTGCTTCTGGCACCCTGTTACGCGCAAGCGCATGGAGTTTGAAACGCCCATACCAGCCGCTTTCAGACACATTTTTAAGCCCGGCTCACAGAAGTAGTCTCAGGAAAAGAATACATTAAGGCGGTAAGTTAGAACCGCAGACAAATGACATAAGGGTGATTCTATAAATCACCCGAGAATAAACAAAATTACGGTGGTAATTTATAGAACCACCCTTAACAACTCCGTCCAGACGGACGGCAACACAAAACAAGCAAAGATTTCAGATAGA
>CAVKVO010000216.1:0-4169 GCA_963659575.1 Prevotella sp. CAG:1031 | reverse complement strand
TCACTCTGTCACCACCCATACGGCCGGCCATACGCATACCCTTGAACACCTTTGCGGGGTAAGAACAAGCACCGATAGAACCCGGCTTGCGAGCGCGGTCGTCCTGTCCGTGAGTGCTCTGGCCAACACCGCCAAATCCGTGGCGCTTCATCACGCCCTGGAAGCCTTTACCCTTTGATGTGCCTATTACATCAACGAATTCAACATCATTGAAGATGTCCACCGTGATGGTGTCACCGAGGTTGTACTCCTCGTCAAACTTGAACTCGGCCAAGTGGTGCTTAGGTGTTGTTCCAGCCTTCTTGAAGACTCCCTGCATAGGTTTGGTGGTGTTCTTTTCCTTAGCCTCACCAAAGCCGAGCTGAACAGCCTTATAGCCGTCCTTCTCAACGGTCTTCACCTGTGTGACAACACAAGGACCTGCTTCGATAACAGTGCACGGCACGTTCTTGCCGTCGGCACTGAAAACGGATGTCATTCCGATTTTCTTTCCAATTAATCCTGGCATTTCAATTAATGTTAATATTGTATTGTAGTACTATACTTTGATCTCCACTTCCACGCCGCTGGGCAACTCAAGTTTCATAAGAGCGTCAACTGTCTTTGCTGTAGAGCTGTAGATGTCGATCAGACGCTTGTAGTTTGAGAGCTGGAACTGTTCGCGAGCCTTCTTGTTAACGAAGGTAGAACGGTTCACGGTGTAGATGCGCTTGCGTGTAGGCAATGGAATAGGACCGCTGATGATAGCGCCTGTAGCCTTCACAGCCTTCACGATTTTCTCTGCTGACTTGTCAACCAGTGTGTGGTCATAAGACTTCAGCTTGATTCTGATTTTCTGACTCATGTCTTTTTTAAGTGAATTGTATTTTGCTTTGCAGAACCCTCGCGCCTGCTTAAGAGTCATTCGCTAAACAGGGTTTGTCTGCATTGTTTATTTGTATGCACAAGAACCGGAAGCGCATTTGCGCCACCAGTTCTTATACTATTTTATTTATACGAGGTCGGCACGGCCTTTCACCTCCTCAAGCACAGTCTTGGCGATTGTGCTTGACAGCGGAGCGTGATGGTCATACTCCATAGAGCTTGTAGCACGGCCGGAAGTGATGGTACGCAGAGCTGTCACATAACCGAACATCTCTGACAGCGGAACCATTGCCTTGATGACACGTGCACCGCTACGAGCCTCTTCCATGCCTTCTACCTGGCCACGACGCTTGTTCAAGTCACCAATCACGTCACCCATGTTCTCCTCAGGAGTGATAACCTCAAGCTTCATGATAGGCTCCATGAGCACAGGACCTGCCTTTACACATCCGTTCTTGTAAGCGTTGAGAGCTGCAAGTTCGAATGACAACTGGTCAGAGTCAACCGGGTGGAACGAACCGTCAACCAAAACGACCTTCAAGCTGTCCATAGGATAGCCACCGAGCACACCGTTCTTCATGGCGTTCTCGAAGCCCTTCTGTACAGAGGGGATGAATTCCTTAGGAATGTTACCACCCTTAACCTCGTTGACGAACTGGAGTCCGCCTTCCTTGTAGTCCTCGTCGATCGGGCCGATGTTGACGATGATGTCAGCGAACTTACCACGACCACCGCTCTGCTTCTTGTAAACCTCACGAAGATTGATAGTCTTGGTGATTGCCTCCTTGTAGTTAACCTGCGGCTTACCCTGGTTGCACTCAACCTTGAACTCACGCTTCAGACGGTCGATGATGATGTCGAGGTGAAGCTCACCCATACCAGAGATGATGGTCTGACCACTCTGCTCGTCGGTACGAACGGTGAAGGTTGGGTCTTCCTCAGCCAACTTAGCGAGACCATTGTCCATCTTGGCGATGTCGGCCTGGCTCTTAGGCTCAACTGCGATAGAGATCACAGTGTCAGGGAATGTCATGGACTCGAGAACGATTGGGTGGTTCTCGTCGCAGAGAGTATCACCAGTGCGGATATCCTTGAAACCTACACCTGCTCCGATGTCACCAGCGTCGATTGACTCCATAGGAATTTCCTTGTTGGAGTTCATCTGGAACAGACGGCTCACGCGCTCCTTCTTGCCAGAACGAGTGTTGTATACATAAGAACCGGCAGAAACCTTACCGGAATATACGCGGAAGAACACCAGACGTCCCATGTACGGGTCGGTAGCGATCTTGAATGCCAAAGCCGATGTAGGAGCGTCCTCTGAAGGCTTGCGGTCTTCCTCTTCCTCAGTGTCGGGGTTTGTTCCGACGATAGCCTCTGTGTCGAGAGGTGAAGGCAGGAATGCGCAAACATAGTCGAGCAGAGGCTGCACACCCTTGTTCTTATAAGAAGAACCACAAATCATAGGAGTGCACTCCATTGCCACAGTACCCTTGCGGATAGCGGCGATAATCTCAGCCTCAGTGATTGAGTCGGGATCGTCGAAGAACTTCTCCATGAGAGCCTCGTCATATTCAGCGGCAGTCTCAAGCAGCTTGTTGCGCCACTCGTCGCACTCGTCCTTCAGGTCAGCAGGTATTTCCTCAACGTCATACTCTGCACCCATGGTCTCGTCGTGCCACAGGATGGCCTTCATCTTGATCAGGTCCACAACGCCCTTGAAGTTCTCCTCTGCGCCGATAGGCACCTGCAGAACCACAGGGTTTGCACCGAGGATGTCCTTCATCTGCTGCACTGTCTCAAAGAAGTCAGCGCCAGAGCGGTCCATCTTGTTCACATAACCGATACGGGGCACATTGTACTTGTCAGCCTGGCGCCAAACGGTTTCAGACTGGGGCTGCACACCGTCAGCGGCAGAATAAGTAGCCACTGCACCGTCGAGCACACGGAGTGAACGCTCAACCTCAGCGGTGAAGTCCACGTGTCCCGGAGTGTCAATGAGGTTTATCTTATAGCTCTTGTCGTTCCAAGTCCAGTTGCAAGTGGTAGCAGCTGAAGTGATAGTGATACCACGCTCCTGCTCCTGAGCCATCCAGTCCATCGTTGCGGCACCGTCGTGCACCTCACCGATTTTGTGTGTCTTACCTGTGTAGAACAGGATACGCTCCGAAGTAGTGGTCTTACCGGCATCGATGTGAGCCATGATACCAATGTTACGAGTCAAATGTAAATCGCGGTTTGCCATTTTCTTTTACCCTTTATATTGATATGATTAGAACCTGAAGTGAGCGAATGCGCGGTTAGCCTCAGCCATGCGGTGCATATCCTCCTTACGCTTGTATGCGCCACCCTGGTTGTTGTAGGCATCCATTATCTCGGCTGCGAGCTTGTCGGCCATTGACTTGCCGCTGCGCTTGCGAGCGAACGCGATCATATTCTTCATAGAAACGCTCTCCTTACGGTCGGGGCGAATCTCTGTAGGCACCTGGAATGTGGCACCACCGATACGGCGGCTCTTCACCTCCACCTGCGGAGTGATGTTGTCGAGGGCAGCCTTCCATATTTCGAGGGCAGTCTTTTCCTCATTGCTCATCTTCTCCTTAACCTTGTCAAGTGCTCCGTAGAAAATCTGGTATGACACGTTCTTCTTGCCGTCATACATAAGATGGTTAACGAACTTCGAGACCTTCTGGTCGTTGAACACGGGATCCGGCAGGATCACACGCTTCTTTGGTTTTGCTTTTCTCATTTTTTGTTTTAATGAAAACTATTCTGCATGGGGCTGTTCCTTCAACGTTCTTCAACGTCCGCACCCGGACATTTACTCAACCTTTATAACAATCTCTCCAGCAAAACTATTATTTCCTTTTGTTTTTTTGTTGTCGCCCTGCGGCGTACCGGCCATCACCGGCCGTTACTTCTTGGCAGCCTTAGGACGCTTTGCACCGTACTTAGAGCGGCGCTGTGTGCGGTTAGCCACACCTGCGGTATCGAGAGTTCCGCGAACGATGTGATAGCGAACACCGGGGAGGTCCTTCACACGACCGCCACGAACGAGCACGATAGAGTGTTCCTGCAGGTTGTGTCCCTCTCCGGGGATGTAGGAGTTGACCTCCTTCTGGTTTGTCAGACGCACACGGGCAACCTTACGCATTGCCGAATTAGGTTTCTTCGGGGTTGTTGTGTAGACACGAACGCAAACGCCACGACGCTGAGGGCATGAGTCCAAAGCGGGAGACTTGCTCTTGTCAACAAGCACCTTTCTACCTTTTCTTACCAATTGTTGAATTGTAGGCATTGTTGTT
>CAVKVO010000215.1:0-4181 GCA_963659575.1 Prevotella sp. CAG:1031 | reverse complement strand
CTTCGTCCCGACTATGCCGAACTTTACAGCATACGACCGGGCACTACGTCGATGGCAACGCTATACAATGGCTACACGAACACGATGGACAAGATGATTCGTCGCCTCGACATGGACCTTGAATACCTGCACAACCAGTCGTTGTGGCTTGACTGCAAAATCATATTCAAGACGTTTACGAGCATCGCTTTCGGCAGGAAGTTCTGATAAAGCCCTTCATAATAATGATGCTCTTTCGCACTTGCGAAAGATTGGTACGGTGAGGGCACCGTACCTCCTACTAGCTGTGTACAAAGGAACAAGTAGGCGCTGCGTCCCTGGCTGTATCCAACTTATTTTCATACTTGCACACGCCTTGGATTGTGCCCCTTTAGCTAAGGGTGCAGCGAGGACGCAGCACCTACTACAGGCTTCCGTCTGCGTTAAAGCAAGGACGCAAGCCCTACAAAATCCGCTTTATAATTTCCTTTTTGCGTTCTCTCGGGCTTCCAACTCCGTCAATCCCTTGTCGTTGATTTCGATGTTGTTGGCCAAGAACAGGATGTTGTCGTAAGTGAGATGCATTGGTTTCTCCTGATTGAGCAGTGTCAAGATGAGCACCACACGGTCGAGAGCGAGGAAACGTTTGACCAGATTGACGTGCTTCTGCAAGTATTCGCTCACTTCAGGAGAGAAGTCGGTGTCGCACAAACGTATGCGCATCTTGTTGCGCAGCATGGCTTTGTAGTTGCCTTGCAGATAGTTGCGGAATGCCATTTCGTGAAACAGCGACTTCATGCCCCACTCCACCGTTTCGAGAGAACCGAGCATACCGTTGAGCGTGCGGCTGAACTGCTCGCAATCCAACCAGTCTTCCTTGCACTTGTAGCGCATATCGTGCTCCACCTCATGCCATCCTTCCGAAAACACCGTGCGCACCTGCACCTCATAGGTATTGTCGATGTATTGGGCATACTCCTCTGGCAAGCAGCGACGGAAGTCGTCAACAAACTGCATGGGAATGTTTTTCGTCAGATTGAGCCTCTGGGGACAGAATGTGGACAAATCAAGTTCGTCGATAGAAGCCTGCACCACGTCTTCACTGCCGAGGAAGATTGACATCGCCTCAACGTCGTCGGGATAGTAGAGCACGAAGCGCAGTCCTATCATGTCCTGTATCTTCGACTCTCCTGAGCGGTAGCGGTCGCCCTTTATCATCATCTTGTGGCCAAGCGACTCAACTGACTTTACACGGGAGAACAGGCGGAACATCATTCCGCTCTTCCCTACCCTTCGGGCAATTTCTTTTTCCAGCAGTTTGGCTATATCTTCCAGTTCCATAGATATACGTTCGGGTGGTTCTATAAATTACCACCGTTATTTTGTTTAATGTTGAATGATTTACGTTTTGTCATCTTGCGGTCTCTTTTCGGTTCAATCTGTTTGTTCGTTCAGTCGTATAGCCCGCTATACTCTTTCACTCGCAAACACATTGACCTCGAAAATAGACTCGCAATCTGCCAAAGCTAATTTATAGAACCACGTTTCAAAGGTTTTTGCCCATCTTCAAGATGTTCTCTCCGTTCAGTCTCTGATAGGCCACACTGTCCATTATGTCTCTCACGAGCAGTATGCCGAGTCCGCCGATGGGACGGTCTTCTATACTAAGGTCGAGGTCGGGAATTTCAGCCTGCAACGGGTCAAACGCCCTGCCGCAGTCCTTCAGTGTGAACTCCACGTGCTTCTTGTCGTCAGTCCACTTTGCCGTGAGAGAAATCTGCTTGGTCGTTTCCGGCGGATAGGCGTATTGTATCACGTTGACCACAGCCTCCTCAATGGCAAGATTGAGCGAACTCTTCACGGCCTGCGACATTTTGAGTTCGGCTGCAACTGCATCGATGAAAGGAACCAGTTTTGCCGACTCCTCAAGTTTGTTGTTTATAACAAGTTTCTTCATGGTTGTCTGTTCTTTAACGTTTCCGTTTACCCGGAAGCACATCATTGTCAAGTCATCACTCTGTTCCGCTTTGCCCACAAACGACGCCAAGCGGTCGGTAATACCTTTTATTATGTCCTCCGCTTTCTGCCCAGCGCACTCCTTTGCAGCCACCATTGTCCGCTCGTCGCCAAACAGTTCCTTGTTTGCGTTCTCGGCTTCTGTCAGTCCGTCGGTATAGAGCAGCATGGCACTGCCCTTCGGCAGTATGGCCGTTTGGTTGACATAATCGAAGTAGGGCACCACGCCCAACGGCAGATTGCACTCCACCTGCTGACTGCGCACGTCGCCATTGTTGCCGATAATTAGCGGTGCGTTGTGTCCGGCGTTGCAGAATATGAGTTCACCCGTGTCCAGATCGAGACATCCGGCGTACATGGTGATGAACATATTGGTGTCGTTGTTTTCCGTGACGGCGTTGTTCAACTGACCTACAATCTTTGCCGGAGAGTCTTCCGTCTTGGATATCACACGGAACAGTGTGCGCGTGATGGCCATGACAAGCGCTGCTGGAACTCCCTTGCCCGACACGTCGCCGATGGCGAATATCAGTTTTCCGTCGCGTATGAAGAAGTCGTAGAAGTCGCCTCCCACCTCCTTGGCAGGCAAAAGCGAAGCGAACAGTTCAAGGTCGGCACACTCTTCAAACGGCGAAAACTTCTTCGGCACGAGTCCCATCTGGATGTTTCTCGCGATGGCCAGTTCACTCTGTATCCTTTCCTTTGCGCGTGTGGTGGTCTCCACCTCATGTATATAGCGGCTGAGCGACTGCTGCATGTGGGCAAAGGCATCGTGCAACTTGCGTATGTCGTCCTTCGTCTCCACGTTAGGCAGCGGTGCGGCAAAGTTTCCCTTGGCTATGATATACGACGCGTCGGTGAGATCCTTTATAGGTTGGGATATATACCTCACGAGCAACTGTATGCATATAGACAGCAAAGCCAAGCCTATCACCAAGATGACTATGATGGAGAACGTGGCGGAACCAAGTTCGTGCATCACTGCAACATAAGGTATCACGCTGCACACCGACCATCCCGTGCGCTTCATAGGAGCGTAGCAGAGCAAGTCGTGGTTGCCGTCCAAATCCATTTCCAATGTTCCGCTTTCGGCGGAGGTCATCTTGTTGCCCACAGCGGCAAGGTCGTGGTTGCCGATATTCTGCGCATGCTCGAATATAGTGGATTTCAGAATGAGTTTCTTGTCGGGATGCGCCACATATTGCCCCTTGTTTGTGATGATGAACGAGTAGCTTTTCTCGTATGTGCGCACCTCATTCAGGTCGACAGTAAGGTCAGTAAGGGAAACGTCGGCAAGCAAAACGGCATAAATCCGACCGTGGCTGTCAAAACACGGCAACACGTAGGAAGTCATGAAGTCGGTCTTGTTGTCGTAGTCTATGTACGGATCGGTCCAAAAACCGCTCTTGCTCCGCATCGCGCGCTGAAACCATTTGCGCTTTGTATAGTCGGCGGAGTCACTGTCAAGCAGCAAACGCTCAGTCAGCCGGTTGTCGTTTTCGCGATAGATGTAATCGAAAAACAACCGACCTTTGCTCGGGTAGTAGTTTGGCCGGAAGGCTACGCCGACACCTTTCAGCAGATTTTTGTTTTCAACGATATGCCGTGATATACCGCTCATGGAGTCGGGTATATGGGCAAAGTCTTCCACCTGTCCGGCAGCAAGCTGCAGGGCAGTCTCCACCTCGGCCAGTTCGTTGTCAATCTTGAGTATCACGGTTTGCTGCAACGCCGCGGTATACTCCACGGCCTGCTTCTCTTCGCGATGACGGCTGTAGGAAGAGAACACTACAGCGATGCACGCAAAGATGAAACACGTGAGCGTCAGGATATAGAACGTGAGCCGCGCGGAAAAGGAAAGGAAAATCTTTCTCACGGACGGATATCAAATAGTTTGAAGAAGCCGGTGATTGTAAACACGTTGCGAATGTCGTTGTTGATGTGTTCCACAATCATTTTGCCACCCTTGGCTTCAATAGCCTTGCGCAGCGACAGGAACAGTCGCAGTCCGCTACTACTGATATACTCCAGGTTGGTGCAGTCTATCACTATCTCCTTGTCGGCATTGTCCTTCAAGGGCTGAAATTCCTTTTCGCAAGCCACTGCGTTTACAGTGTCCAAACGACCTGCGATGGATGCGCAAATCGTGTTTCCGTCAATCTTAATCTCTATCTTCATGTCTTAAT
>CAVKVO010000214.1:0-4239 GCA_963659575.1 Prevotella sp. CAG:1031 | reverse complement strand
CTCACTCGGTCGTAATGCCCGCATTACTCCCTCGTTCGCTGACGATATGCCCTTGAAAATAGTCTCAAAATCCGACAAAGCTAATTTATAGAACCCACCTAATATAGAACTGTGAGATGAAAGAATACAAGTATACTATCAACGGCAACAAGTATGAGGTTGCCATAAACGAGATTGCCGACGACACAGCGACTGTGACCGTAAACGGCGAGACATACAAGGTGGAAATGGAGCCGGAACCTAAGGCCGAAAAGCCCAAAGTGAAGGTGAAGCCAGTGGCAGCGCAGCCCGCAGCAGCAAGCAGCGAGACCACTTCTGCCGCAAAGGTGAACTCACAAAACGCAGTGAAGGCTCCGTTGCCAGGCGTTGTCACCGAGATTAAGGTGGCCGTAGGCGACGAAGTGAGCGCAGGCGACACTGTTGTGGTGCTCGAAGCAATGAAGATGGCCAACAATCTGGAGGCTGAAAAGGCTGGCAAAGTGACCGCAATATGTGTTCAGGCCGGCCAGAGCGTCATGGAAGGCGACGCTCTCGTGGTGATTGAATAAGCAAGACGCATCGTTCAGAAGAATCATTCTGAAACATTATTCTGAAGCATCAGTCATAAACATTTATTCATAAGCATCGTTCATAAACGATAAAACGCATAAGGTGGAGGTCCATTCGGGCTTCCACCTTATGCGTTTTATCATATTTCCAATACCTCGGTAGGCAACTATTCAGCAAAACTCGGTAGATAACTACTCAGCAAACCGTGGCAAGTAACTGTTCAAACCATGGCAAGTAACTACTCAACAAAACTTGTCCGCTACTTCTTGCGCATACGGCTGATGAACTTGTCCATAAGACTTTTGTGACGTTGCTTCAGTTCCTCCAGTCGCGCCTTGGCTTGCTGTCGTTCCTCCTCCCAGTCGTCACCTTCCGCATCGCAGACAAACCTCAGGTATTCATCCCCTACTTGTTCTGTTTCCTTGCTAAGACCTTCCGTAGTGTAGAGCAGTCCCAACTGCAGAATGCAACCCACATGACCCTGTTCCGCACCCATGTTGAAGTATTCGATTGCCTCACGAAGAGCTTTTTCGCCGCCGTTGTCTTCGTTAAGCAATGCCTTTCCAGCCAGCTCTGCAGAATAAGCGAGGCCCTGCTCTGTGGAAAGTTTGATAAACCTCTTGGCTTCGTCAGGAGCTGTCTTCAACCGGTCCAAGCCTATGCCTCCCAACAATATCGCTGCATTCAATTCACCCAACTGGGTTGCATTTACAGCCAACAAGTCACAATCAATATTATTCTCATCGTCGACATATTCCTGCCAATCCGCAATTCTCTCCTTGTTGGCTTCCACTATATCGCGCCAATAGTAGAGCTTCATCTTGGATACCTGGCCCTCAAACTCTTCATCAGGAAGGTTCAACGCATCTTCCACTGCCTCTGACTCATCAGTATTTTCCGCATACTTGCGCAACCACAGTCGTACCTTGTCAAAGTCTTGCATCACGCCTTTTCCTTCGCCATACCACTGACCAGTCAGTTTCATGGCTTCTTCCATTCCTCCTTCCGCTGCCTTTTCCATGTATTGCGTGGCTTCCGAAGCCAATTCCCACGAATAGGCGTTCTTGCCACTGCACTTTATGTTGCAAGCATTCGCCATCAGATAGCACGCCATAGCATCGTTCTCCGTGTATGGACGGAGCAACTCTATCGCCTTGTCGCAGTCGGGTTCTTGCACACCGTTCGCTCCCGTCAAATAGATGATGGCTTTGTCGTGCACGGCTATAAGAGATCCACGCTCAATGGCTTGGTCAAAGAGCGACAACGCCTTTTCCACGTCTTGCTCCACGCCATCTCCTTTTGCATATCCATAGGCCAGTTCGCAGAAAGCGTCAGCGTTGCCTTGCTCCGCAGCCTTTTGCAGCCAGTTCTTTGCGACGTCCTCGTTGCGGCCGTCAAAGGTTTCGTCTGTATATAGCAAGTACAGTTGGAACATGGCTTGGGAGTCGCCGCCTTCAGCAAGTTCCTCGAATGTAGATATCACCTCCTCGCGGTTCTGCTCACACTGGTCACCATGCCATCTCATGCGCAGGTATAGCTCTTTAGCGTCATTGTGTCCTTTCTTCACAGCAATCATCACGTGTTCCAACGCCTTGGCCACGTCGTGCTCATACATATCGCCTTGATACAATTCGTTCGCCATGAGCCAATGGGCAATAGGGTCATCGGTAGCCAAGAATTTGCTGAGCCAATAGCGTGCTTTGTCATAGTCTTTGTCTACAAACTCACCATCATGATACACACAAACGAGCCAATGCAAGGCTTTGGTGTTGCCACCTTCCGCAGCTTTCGTGACATACACCCAACCTTTGTCTTTCTCCGCATCGTCTTTTCCGTTCTGCACATAGTGGCTTCCTATATTGAACTGCGCCGTCGGATAACCTGCGGCAGCCGACCGCTCCATATATTCCAGAGCCTTGGGTATATCGTCGTTTTGGGAATAATACGCTCCGAGGTCGCACATGGCTTTGGCGCAACCTCTCTGCGCAGCCTTTTCCCACCATTCAACAGCCTTGCTTTCGTCCTGCTCCACTTCGTCACCACCGGCATAGCGGTCACCGAGCTGGTCCATGACATCAGCAAGTGTAAAACGAGAGTCTTTCAGATACTCGTTGGCTTCATCCTCCGTTGTGTTGACAAGCGCGAGCGCCTGCTGAAGCGGAAACTTGCCAAACATCAGCCATGACACCGCCTCAACATACCGATGCCACAACTCATCGGCCTTCTCTTCATCTTTTTCCACACCATTGCCGGCACGGTACAAAAAGGAAAGCTTTCCCAAAGCCGACACGCTGCCGAGGTCTATTGCCTTTTGATACAGTTGTGCCGCCTTTTCATAGTCTTGCGGCGTACCAATGCCGTCCCGAAAATAGTCGGCAAGAGTCTCCATGTTGTCAGACTGCGCATTGACGTTGCAACTGCGCCACATGTGTGCAAACGCCTGGTTGTCGTCCTTCTCCACATATTTGCCCTGTTGGTAGCATTGCGCGAGACACGCCAAGGCAGCATAGTTGCCCTCCTCGGCAGCACGCTTCATATATTCCAGGCCCTTCTGCGTGTCTTGTTCATATCCCGGATCGTATTCCCAGTCACTAGCTCCAACCTCGTTGTCCTTCATAAGGCAACTGCCCAACAGATACAATGCATCATTCTGACCCTGCTCCGCTGCAGCCTCCATCCATTTCTTGCCTTCCGCCTTGCTCTCATCGTCATCCTGGGCTTCGCAACAGTGGTATGCCAGCTTATACTGGGCGTCCGGGTAACCTGCCTCTGCCGCTTTGCGCCAATAAACCACACCTTTGTCAACGTCCTTTACCTCATCTATGTCGCAGAACATACATCCCAACATATAGTCGGCAAACGACTCTCCCTCGGCAGAGAGTTGACCATAGATGTCAAGGGCGCGCTGAATGTCGCGACCGTAATTCTTGTCGCCAACACCTTGTACAGAGTAGCCCGCAAGCATATACCTCGCAGTTCTGTTGCCGGCCGCAACGTCACGATTTATCAGGCGGAAGCCATCGTCGTATTTACCTCTGGCAAAATAGAACTGCACCGCACGCAGAAGCCGCTGGTCATAGTCGTCGTCATCAAAGCGTTCGCGCACTTCGTCTAAGCCGTCAACACCTTCTTCCCTTGCCTTTGCAAACCAATAGTCGGCTTTTTCTGTTTCGCAGAGTGATGCGTATGCCTGTCCCAAGCGCGCCATGGCAAGTTTGTGTCCCAAAGAAATGGCTTTCTGCAGATACTCAATGCCAGCGTATTCGTCAATGTCGGGAAACGTTCCATTCAGCACAAAGCATCCCATATCGTAAAGCGCTTCGGCGTCATCCTTTTCCATAAGGTCGTTGAGACACATCTTTGCCTTATGCAGGTCCTTTTCCACTGCCACTCCTTCCACATAGAGTTGAGCCAACAACAGTTTGCCACGCTCGTATCCGCTGGCGACAATCTGTTGGCAAAGTTCAAAAGCCTTTTTGTCGTCTTTCTCCACGTCCGTGCCATGGTAGTACATTTGCGCAAGAATGAATATCGCCATAAGACTGTTGTCTGCCGCAGCCTCTTTCACGAGTCCTATGGCTATTTCCCTGTCTTCGGGCGATGGATTGCTGTTCAATATTTCTTTAGCTTTCTCTGCCTTTTCTTCCGGAGTCATGCCGGATGGATTTTGCATATTGTTCATGTCTTTGG
>CAVKVO010000213.1:0-4242 GCA_963659575.1 Prevotella sp. CAG:1031 | reverse complement strand
GCGTGTCGTTCAACTTCCAGGCCATACGCGGCATGGAGGAGAGAATACTGCTCGGTGAGGACAAAGTGTGCGGCGCACAGATGGTGCGCGACATCATCGACGACGACCTCTGTGCATTCATCTTCCTCACCAACGACGACCAGTATGAGATACGTGTGGAGTCAAGTTCAGCGATGAACAGTGAGGAAACCTGCCAAAAGGTTGCCGACGCCATAAAGGCGGTGCTGTGCAACATGATGGCGGCTCCCGACGCTCAGCTCAGCGACATAGCCCTCGTGTCGCCAGACGACGAGGCTCAGATACTTTCCATTAGCAAGGGCGAAACATACGAGTACGACACCACAGAGACCTGGCTCGACTTGTTCCGCCGCCAGGTGGAGGCAGTGCCCGACAATGTGGCGGTAGTTGACGACAATGGCGAATTGACCTACAGTCAGTTGGACAACCTTGCCGACAAGTTCCGTGCATACCTCAACCTTAAAGGCATCAAGCCGGGCGAGTTCATTGCCATACGCATGGACCGCGACAAGAGGTTTATGGCGGCTGTCATCGGTGCCCACAAGGCAGGAGTGGCCTATATGCCCATCGACAAGGAATATCCCGAGGAGCGCGCGGCGTTCATGCTCGAAGACTCCGGAGCACGTCTGCTCGTTGATGAGGCTGTCATGGACGAGGCCGAAGCCATCGATCCGTTTACGGCAGAACCTGTGGCTATGCCCGAAAGTCTCGCCTACATGATATACACTTCTGGCTCCACAGGTAAGCCAAAGGGTGTTGCAATTCAGCACAAGGCATTGCTCAACTTCGTGCATTTCATACGTCGCGAGTGGCGACTTGACCGAAACAGCCGCATAGCGTGCCACAGCAACTTCGCGTTCGACGCAGCCGTGGAAGACCTTTACCCTGTGCTTACAGTTGGCGGCACTCTGTTTGTCCTGCCTGAAAGAGTGCGCATGGACATCACTCTGCTGCGCGAATACTTGGAGCAAAACCACATCAACGGCGGTTGCTACACCACACAGTTGGGCCAGTTGCTCGGTGCCGGTGAGGATAAACTCAAGCTCGACTACATCTGTTTAGGTGGCGAGAAGATGACTGCCGTTCCCAACATCACGGGTCGTGTGCTCAACACCTACGGACCAACGGAGTTCACCGTGGACGCAACATACTTTGAGGTAGACCCAGCGAAGACCTACGATAATATTCCAATCGGTCGCCCGCTGTACAACCTCAGTGCGCTTATACTCGACATGAACGGTCACCTTCTGCCACAAGGCATGGTGGGCGAACTGTGCATGGCTGGTCCGCAGATGGCCAAGGGCTACTGGAACCGTCCCGACCTCACAGAAGCAGCGTTCAAGGAAGCCCGCATAAATGGTTTCAGCGATAAGGTGTACCACACTGGTGACCTTGCCCGCTACAATGCCGACGGCATGATAGAGTATATGGGTCGTATCGACTTCCAGGTGAAGTTGCGCGGCTTCCGCATCGAGCTTGGCGAGATAGAAAACCGTGCCAGCCAGTTTGACGGCATACAGATGGTGGCGGCAGAGGTGAAGAATGGGCAGACTCTGTGCCTATACTTTACTGCGGCCACACCTGTTGACACAGCAGCCTTGTCGGCATTCATGGCCGAGACCTTGGCCGACTACATGGTGCCAAATGTCTTTATGCAGCTCGACGAGATGCCTCTTACTCCCAACGGAAAGGTTAACCGCAAGGCTCTGCCCGATCCGGAATTCGGTGTGGAGGACATCGTGGCCCCCGAGACCGACGAGGAGAAGAAACTCTTTGATGTTGTGGCGGAACTTCTCAAGACCGACCAGTTTGGTGTCACCACAAACCTTGTTAGCGTGGGTCTCTCTTCACTTGCCGCCATGCGACTCGCAGTGGCACTGCAACGCACCTTGGGCATGCAGGTGAAGATGGCCGACATTATGAAGCATCCCACAATACGTGGCATAATAAGTCTCTGCACCAATGCCAGCAGTAGTGCTGCGGTATTGAAGCCATACGCCAAGCGCGATCTCTATCCGCTGAGCGAAAACCAGCGCGGTGTTTATCTGGAATGGGAGAAAAACCGCGACACCACACAGTATAATATACCTTATATATATAAGTTCAAGAATGCGGACGTTGACAAGCTCACTGATGCTCTCCGCGCTGCGGTGGAAGCCCACAGCTATGTCAAGACACGTCTTGTGATGACGGCCGACGACGTGATGCAGCAGCCTCACGACGACGAGCCAACGGTGGTAATGTGCGAGAAGCTCGCCACAGAACCAGATGCCGCATTCTTCCAAAGTCAGGTACGCCCGTTCAACGTCTTCGACGATGCGATGTACAGACTGAAGATATACGAAGCCCCAGAGGCGGTATATCTCTTTGCCGATTTCCATCACCTTGTCTACGACGGTTTGTCGGCGGCAGTGTTCCTTAGCGATGTCCTTGCGGCATACCGTGGCGAGGCGTTGCAAGGAGAGCAACTCACCGCATTCGACTTCTCTCTCTATGAGAAAGATATGATGGCCGACAAGGATGTCATGGCCGATGCCGACGCCCACTTTGACGGTGTTGCCGATGGCGCTAACGTCATATCCTATCCATTGTCATCACAGCCCGATGGCGTTGCAGCTTGCCACTTGACCCATGATTTCAAGGCCGACGATATTCTGAAATTCTGCTCTGTCCACAACGTCACGGTCGGCAGTTTCCTGCAAGCGGCCTTTGCAATGGCCATGAGCATTCTCACCCGTGAGGACAATCCGTATTATCTCACAGTAAGCAATGGCCGTGGCGCCAATGCCAACCTGAACCAATGCGTCGGTATGTTTGTGCGCACTCTGCCTGTTTCGGCGAAGAAGAGTGGGGCAGAGCAGACCGTGGTTGACTATGTTGAGGCGATGCACGAGCAGTTGCAGCGGAGCTATGAACTTGATTTCTATCCATACACCCGTGTCGTGGAGCGTCACCGCCACAATGCGCAGGTGATGTTCGTATATCAGGGCGGCCTGGAGGATGGCGCGTCTATCGATGGTGTTGAGGAGATACCTCTGACGTTGGATGCGGCCAAGTTCCCTCTTGATGTCAGTGTGTACCCCAATGGCGACCATTACACGCTGCTCGTTGAGTATGACGGTACGATGTATGGCAAGCAAGACATGGAAACACTTGCCAAAGCCATTTCGTGTGCCGCGGTTAATATGGCGGTTGCCGACAAACTCAGTGACGTGTCGCTCGTGTCGCCGGAGGACGAGGCAAAGATACTTTCCCTGAGCAAGGGCGAGACCTACGAATACGACACCACGGAGACATGGCTCGACCTGTTCCGCCGCCAGTTAGAGGAAGTTCCCGGCAATGTGGCGGTGGTTGGCGACAATGGCGAATTGACCTACAGTCAGTTGGACAACCTTGCCGACAAGTTCCGTGCATACCTCAATCTCAAAGGTATCAAGCAGGGCGAGTTCATCGCCATACGTATGGACCGTGACGGGAGATTCATGGCGGCAGTCCTCGGTGCGCATAAGGCAGGAGTGGCATACGTGCCTATCGACAAGGACTATCCTGAAGAGCGCGTGGCATATATGCTCGAAGACTCCGGGGCGCGCCTCGTGGTTGATGAGGCTGTAATGGACGAGGCGGAAACCCTCGATCCGCTTACGGCAGAACCAGTGGCGACACCTGAAAGCCTCGCCTACATGATATACACCTCTGGCTCCACAGGAAAGCCTAAGGGAGTAATGATTCAGCACAAGGCATTGCTCAACTTCGTTCATTTCATTCGCTGCGAGTGGAGACTTGACCGAGACAGCCGCATAGCGTGCCACAGTAACTTCGCGTTTGACGCAGCCGTGGAGGACTTGTACCCCGTGCTGACAGTAGGTGGCGTATTGTTCGTCTTGCCCGAAAGCGTGCGCATGGACATACCATTGCTACGCGAGTATTTGGCGAATAACCACATCAACGGTGGCGGCTACACCACACAGTTGGGTCAGTTGCTCGGCGCCAGTGAGGAGAAACTCAACCTCAAATACATGTGCGTGGGCGGCGAGAAGATGACAACCGTACCCAATGTCACGGGACGTGTGGTAAACAGTTACGGTCCGACGGAGTTCACCGTTGATGCCACATATTTTTGGGTAGACCCCACGAAGACATACGACAATATCCCTATTGGCCGTCCACTGTACAACCTCAGCGCACTGATACTCGATACCAACGGTCACTTGCTGCCTCAAGGCG
>CAVKVO010000212.1:0-4285 GCA_963659575.1 Prevotella sp. CAG:1031 | reverse complement strand
GATAACCCCAAGGTGTTTGCCCTCCTGACAGGCTGATATGTATTGCGCATGCACCACCTGAGAAGTGAGATAGAGTACGGTCCCTCCCAGTGTCTGACCGTCTTTGGTGGCGGTGTAGAGCACTATGTTTCGCGGAAAACGTCTCTTCAGTAGCAGCATCTCATCGAGCGAGTGTACCGGATGCACTCCGTAGGTAGCCATAAGGTTTCCGTCAAGCACCTGCCAAAAGGCTGCGTAGTCGTCGCTCTGGTTCACCACAACCCCATTGTTGCGGCATCTGTTTATGCCATAGCGGCGGCCGTGACTCCATTTCAGAGGTCGCGACAGTATGATTGTTGATGAAACATCTCGCGCCATCAGCCTTGCGCGACCTGTGCGAAACAGTGCGTAGAGGTCTTCTTCAGCTGGATGACGATGGTATATCCATGGTATGGCTTTATAGATAAAGGTGTCGAAACCCTGCGCCGCAAGATATTTGACCAACAAGTCAAACAGTTGCACCACTCCGGCAGCCGTTGCCGCATTGTTAGTGATTAGTCCGCCGTAGGTAAGTCCGCCGTGGCTCACTATCGTCTGGCCGTCTTTGTTGGCGGGAAGCAAGGCGTAGAGCCGGCCTTTCAGGTAGAACATCAGTGAAAAGTCGCTGAAACGGTCGGCGTGATAGTCCATGTAGTTGCGGTTGAAGAGAAACGTTCCGTTCTTCGACTCCGCCACAAAGGCGTTCCATTCAGCCTTGTTTTCAGGCGCATATCGCCTTATCTCAAACTCTTCAGTAGCCATTGTTGTTTGCTGTATTAGCTTTTGGCATTTGCTTTAGTAGCCATTGACATTTGCTTTAGTAGCCATTGGTATGATGTATCATAACCATAGGTATGTACATTCATGGCCATTTTCATTTGCTTTTTCGCCCTTCCGCGTTACTTTTCCGCGCCGTTCCCATCCCTTTTCGCCTTGATATACGCAAGGAAATCGTCGAAGTCGCGAATGTAATCTTCCTCACTGAACGGTTCGGAAGCGAGCACAAGGCACACCGCTCCCGACGAGAAGTCGTCGAGAGTGCGCCATGTGTCGGTGTCTACAAGTAAGCCTTGGTATGGGTGGTTCAGATGGTAGGAAGTCTTTTCCGCACCGTTGTTCAGTGTTACATCAAAGCTTCCGCTTAGGGCAATGATTACTTCTTTGCACTGTTTGTGGGCATGACCGCCACGGCACTCGCCTGCCGGCACGTCATAAACCCAATAAGTGCGCGCCACATTGAACGGGATATTGGTCTGATTCTCGGCCACTGTGAGGTTGCCGCGAGGGTCTACAATCTTTGGAAAGTCTATTATTTTTCCGGGCATAAGCGTGGTTTGGGGTCAGTAAGTAACCCCGTAACGGTTACTTAGTTAGAGTATTGTTGCTGCCAAACGCTTGGCTTTGTCTCTCAAAGCGGTAGTGTCGGCATCGGCATCTCCGTAGCACAGCACCACTCCCATGCGTCGTCCGGGGTGCTGTTCGGGCTTGCCGAATATGCGAATACGTGTGTAGTCTTCCTTCAAAGCGTCCACAAGGTTGTACTCAGGCTGCTTGTCGGCGTCGTCCTTTGCCAGGATTACGGCACTCGCACCGGCGTGTTCCAAGTGGATAGCGGCTATGGGAAGTCCCATAACGGCGCGGAAATGCAGTTCAAACTCGCTGAGATTGGTGGTGTGACCGAGCGTAACCATACCCGTATCGTGCGGTCTTGGCGACAGTTCGGAGAATATTACTTCACCTTCTTTGGTCAGGAAAAACTCCACGCCCCACAGTCCAGCACCGGTAAGTGCGGCAGTCACCTTGCCCGCCATGTCCTGTGCCTTGACCAACTCGTCGGCTGGGATGGCAAAAGGCTGCCAACTTTCGCGGTAGTCGCCGCCTTTTTGCACGTGTCCGATGGGCGGACAGAACAGGGTAGGGCCGTCCTTTTGGGTAACGGTGAGCAGAGTAAACTCGCTGTCGAAATGGATAAACTCTTCTATAATGATTTCCTTCACGTCGCCACGGCTGCCTTCCATGGCCTCGTTGAACGCCTTTTCGAGTTCATCCTCGCCTTTCACCACGCTCTGACCGTGGCCTGACGACGACATAAGCGGCTTCACAACGCACGGAAAACCTATGTCTGTGGCTGCTGCGCGCATCTCTTCGAGCGTCTTTGCGTAGTGGTATTTTGCCGTGCGCAGGCCCAATTCCTTGGCTGCGAGGTCGCGTATGGCCTTGCGGTTCATGGTGTAGTTCACTGCTTTTGCACTTGGCACCACCTGTATGCCGGCCTTTTCATAGTCGAAAAGCCGCTCGGTGCGTATGGCTTCTATCTCTGGTACGATGATGTCGGGACGGTGTTTGCGCACTATTTCGTCCAGTTTGTCACCGTCAAGCATACTGAATACTTCATATTCGTCGGCCACTTGCATGGCTGGAGCACCTGCGTAGCGGTCGCAAGCCACTACATATTGGCCGGCTCTCTTGGCTGCTATTACAAACTCTTTGCCCAGTTCGCCGGAGCCTAACAATAGTATTTTCTTCATTACCTTGTCGTTTTCGTTGTGTGTTGTGTGTCGTTTATCTCACCTATGTATACTAATCGTGGTGCCCGATAAACTCTTTCTTCATCATTTGCCATTCAGGTGACACCGCTATGCGGCGCACACAGACATCGATGGCGGCCATCATGTCTTCGTCGGACAGACCGTGTGCCGAGGCCAACTCGTGCAGTGAGAGGCGCGGAGTGGCGAAAAGGCCGTAGTATTGGGTCACGGCGAGTGAGTCGTCAGGGCTTAACAGGTCGAGCAAATGCTCCATTCGGTGTACCTTTTCGTGGGCTATGCCACTTGGATTAAGCCCCATTTCCACGAGTACTGTGTTGAGTTCCTTGGTCAGTTTGTCCATGTCTGATGGCGTTGTGCTGTTGGTTTTGTGCGGTTTTCTGTTGCTCCTTTGTCCGGAAGCAAACGACTTCCAAACAAAGGAGCTAACGGTTTCGTTCGTGATGTCAACGGTTGCCGTACATCATTTCGTAGTATTTCTGGTAGTCACCGCTCGTCACGTCCTTTATCCAAGCCTGGTTTTCGAGGTTCCAGCGTATGGTTTTGACGATGCCGTCGGCAAACTTAGTCTCGGGATACCATCCCAATTCATTCTTTATCTTCGTAGGATCGATGGCGTAACGCTGGTCGTGTCCCAAACGGTCTGCCACGAATGTAATCAGGTTGTCGTTGATCCAGTCGATTGAAATGTCGCCGTTGGCATCCTTTTCCTGCTTGCGGAGCACGTTGCGCAGCTCTTTGTTCTCAGCCATCATGTCGTGTATGGTCTTGATGGTGAGCTTTACGATGTCGATGTTCTTCATTTCGTTGTGTCCACCCACGTTGTAAACCTCGCCTTCGCGTCCTTCGCGCACCACAAGGTCGATGGCTTTGCAGTGGTCTTCCACATACAACCAGTCGCGGATATTGTCTCCCTTGCCGTAAACGGGCAGCTGTTTGCCGTCAAGGATGTTGTTGATAATCAGCGGAATTAACTTTTCGGGGAAATGATAAGGACCGTAGTTGTTGGAGCAGCGGGTTATGCTCACGGGAGCGTGATATGTGTCGCGGTAAGCCATTACTATCATGTCGGCACTGGTCTTCGATGCACTGTAAGGACTGTGGGGGCACAATGGAGTCTGCTCAGTGAAGTAGCCTTCGCTGCCGAGTGAGCCATACACCTCGTCGGTTGACACCTGGTGGAAACGCTTTCCGGCTTTCCAAACGGGATAGCCTGTAGCGTCTTTGCCAGTCACCCATGCGCGGCGAGCGGCGTCGAGCAGGTTCTGAGTGCCGAGGATGTTGGTTTCAAGAAACAGTTGTGGTGTTTCAATAGAGCGGTCAACGTGGCTCTCTGCGGCGAAATTCACCACGTAGTCGATATCGTTTTCAGCGAAAAGCTTGTCTGCCAGTTCGCGGTCGCGTATGTCTCCACGCACAAACTCGCACCTCTTGCCGTCAATATCGTCCTTTATCGTACCGAGATTGCCTGCGTATGTGAGCAGGTCGAGCACGATTACGCGGATATCTTCATCCTTGTACTTCCTGTGGAGCAGATACTTTATATAGTTTGCTCCGATGAAGCCAGCGGCTCCAGTCACCAAATAAGTCTTCATATCGATATGTTTTTATGTTTATATTCTGTTTTAATACTGTTCTATTCTGATTCGAATCCTGTTCTAATCCGGTTCTATTCAGGTTCTAATCATACGCTATTCAGTCCCGTTCCGTTTCTTTTTCGT
>CAVKVO010000211.1:0-4335 GCA_963659575.1 Prevotella sp. CAG:1031 | reverse complement strand
CAATGTAACAAAGAAAAAAATATTGAGACGGAATGAAGACAATGAATAAAACGAAGAGAGCATTATTGGCGTGTGCGCTGATATTCTGCTGCGTGGGAGCATACGCACAGGAAAAGGAAACGTACTACAACAACGACAGCGTTGACACTTGTCCGCTGGCTGACAAGGAGCTTATAGACAGCTGCTACAACCTGTTGGAAAGGAACATGATGATGGAAACGGACGGCATATACGGGCAGATAGCCGTTGTTGACGCTGCTACATCGGAAGTGCTGGCGTGGGCATCGCTGGAGAAACAGTTGGACGGCGAGTGCGACTGGTGCGGCGACCTGGTGTATGCACCGTTCAAAAATGAGGTTTGCGGCACTGACGGTACGACGCAAAAGAGCAACGCCATTGAATTGACCATGGCTTTCAACCAAATGTACCGCCAAGAGTTATCTTCGGGGCACGACAAGAAGGTTTCTGAGACATACAGGATACCACAAAAGCTTGCTCCAAAAGGTGTAAAGTTGGCTGGCAAATACAATCTTCAGCAAACGAAAGACAATGAAAAGGCTTCGGATGAATTTACGTTCGTTGGTTGCTTCCCTGCTAACAGTCCACGGTATGCCATCGGTATGGTTGTCGTTCGTCCACACAAGCTTCCCGCAACAGCCGGGATGCTAAGCAAAGAGGTGAATCAACTGGCAGAATGGCTGACTTTTAGAAAAAATGAAGAATGAAGAATTGCTGCGTGCAGTAGGGGCTGCGTCCTTGTGCCCTTTTCGCGAGGACGAGGACGCAGCGCCTACTACAGACTTCCAACTGCACTAATGGCAAAGCGAGGACGCTTCGCCCACTGCAACTGAGCACGAATGATACGGAGAGGGCGCCGTACCTCCTACCCTATGCGCGGCGATTCTTCATGCTTCATTTTGCGCGCAGCCATTCCTCATGCTTCAACTGCATTAAGGGCGCAGCGAGGACGCAGCGCCTACTATGCGCAGCGATTCTTCATTCTTCGTTCTTCATCCTTCATTTTCAAACGCTTTGGCTTCGGCTTCAGCGATGATGTCTTCACGTGACGGTTCTTTGGGTTCAGAGGTTATGTCCGACAGGTCGAACTCGTCGGTAGGAGTGTTGTCTTCACGCTGCGCGCTATTCTCTTTCCGCGTATCGCGTTTCTCTTCGGGCGCTGGAGATTGCACCTCCTGACGTTCGGGAGCGTCGGTGTGAGTGGTTATTATGAAGTTGGTGTTTTCCTCAGTGTCGGGCACCGTCTGCACCGGTTCCTCCTCCATCTTGGTGCGGTCGCCCTTGGCGGCAAACACCGCATCGATGAACTGCGGTTCGCGACGCAACTTCTGCAGAGCGAGTTTCGATGCCAACTGCTGACTCTCCTTCTTGGAATAGCCCTTGCCTATGCCGCCCTCAAGGCCTTCTATCACCGCACGGTAGCAGAACACGGGACTGCTGTCCTTCTCCTTGTGCTGCTCAACCAGTTTGAATTCGAGTCGCACACGGTTTTTCTGGCTCCACTCAATCAGTTTGCTCTTGAAGTTCACCTCCTTGTAGGCCACCTTGTCGATGTTGATCATACGGTCGAGTATGCGTTTCTGCATGAACTCCATGCAGGCTCCGTAGCCCCTATCGAGGTATATCGCACCCACGAGAGCCTCAAAGGCGTTGCCACCCATGTAGCTATTGTGCGTGTTGGTCTGTCCTGACGACAATACCAGTTGGCAGATGCCCATCTCCTGAGCCAGTTTGTTGAGAGTGTCGCGCTGCACGAGTTTGCTGCGCGTGTTGGTGAGGAAGCCCTCTCGTTTGCCTTCAAAATGGCGGTAAACGATGTCGCCCACCACGGCGTCGAGTATGGCGTCGCCTAAAAACTCAAGTCTTTCGTTGTTGAGAGGCCGCCCCTTGGCGTTGCGGCGTGCCACGCTCTTGTGCATCAAGGCCAGTTTGTAGTACTGGATGTTTCTGGGATAGAAGCCGAGAACGTTGTAGAGAGCAGAAAAAAGCTCCTTCTCCTTGCGGAAAGGGAGCCTTAATCTGTCTATGAAATTGTATATGTTAATCAACATATTTTTTGAATATCACACAGGCATTGTGACCGCCGAAGCCGAATGTGTTGCTCAAAGCGGCGCGCACCTCGCGCTTCTGTGCCTTGTTGAACGTGAAGTTCAGGTTGTAGTCAATCTTTTCGTCGTTGTCTCCCTCCTCGTGGTTGATGGTGGGCGGCACGATGTCGTTCTTCACTGCGAGCACTGAGGCCATTGCCTCCACAGCTCCGGCAGCACCGAGCAGGTGACCGGTCATTGACTTAGTAGAGCTGATGTTGAGCTTGTATGCAGCGTCGCCGAACACTTCCTTGATGGCCTTCACCTCAGAGATGTCTCCCACAGGTGTTGATGTGCCGTGAACGTTGATGTAGTCGATGTCTTCGGGCTTCATGCCGGCGTCTTCCAGTGCGTTTTTCATCACCAGACAAGCACCGAGACCCTCCGGGTGAGACGCTGTTATGTGGTGTGCGTCTGCGCTCATGCCCTCACCGGCCATCTCAGCGTAGATCTTAGCACCGCGAGCCTTGGCGTGCTCCAGTTCCTCAAGAATGAGGCATCCGGCACCTTCGCCCATCACGAAACCGTCGCGGCTTGCGCTGAACGGACGTGAAGCATGTGCGGGATCGTCGTTGCGAGTAGACAGAGCGTGCATGGCGTTGAATCCGCCCACACCACAGGCGCATATAGCAGCCTCTGCACCACCGGCCACGATTGTGCTGGCCTTGCCCAGACGAATCAGGTTGAATGCGTCGCCCAGTGCGTTGGTAGACGAAGCGCAAGCTGATGTAGTGGCGTAGTTAGGTCCGTGGAATCCGAAGTGGATGGAAATCTGTCCGGCAGCGATGTCGGCGATCATCTTGGGGATGAAGAACGGGTTGAACTTAGGACCGTCAGCCTGGTGCTGACCGTAGTATGTCACTTCGTCCTCGAAGGTCTTGATACCACCGATACCCACACCGAAGATCACGCCGATGCGGTTTTTGTCTTCCGTTTCAAGGTCGAGCGCAGAGTCCTTCACAGCCTGCTTTGCAGCGATGAGAGCCAACTGAGTGTAGCGGTCCATCTTGCGGGCTTCCTTGCGGTCTATGTATTCGTTGATGTTCAGACCCTTCACCTCACAGGCAAACTGGGTCTTGAACAGTGATGCGTCAAACAGAGAGATAGGTGCGGCTCCGCTCACTCCTGCGAGGAGATTGGCCCAAGTCTCTTCAGGACTATTGCCAACGGGGGTGACAGCACCCATACCTGTCACGACAACTCTTTTCAATTCCATAAGATAAAGTCAAAAAATGGGCGGTTCTATAAATTACCGCCGTAAAGTTGTTTAATGTTGGATGATTTACGTTTTGTCATCTTGCGGTCTCTTTTCGGTTCAATTCGTCTGTTCGCTCAGTCGTATAGCTCGCTATACTCCTTCTCTCACAGGCAAATTGTCCTCGAAAATAGCCTCGCAATCTGACAAAGCTAATTTACAGAACCACCCAAAAAAAATTGGCGTTTGGCGTTTTAGCGAAGTATGTAGTTATTCACCGGTGAAAACCCGCTAAACGCCAAACGCCAAACGCTCAAACGTGATGTCTGTAAAATTGGAGATTATTTTGCGTTCTCCTCGATGTATGCGATAGCATCGCCCACAGTGGCAATCTTCTCAGACTTGTCATCAGGGATGGAAACGCCAAAAGTCTTCTCGAACTCCATGATGAGCTCTACGGTATCCAAAGAGTCGGCACCAAGGTCGTTTGTGAAACTTGCTTCTGGCTTTACTTCAGCTTCGTCTACACCAAGTTTGTCAACGATGATAGCCTTTACTTTTGATTCGATTTCTGACATGATCTTAATTTTTAAAGTGTTAATAATAATTCTTGTTCAAAAAAATTCGGTTGCAAAGTAACTACATTTTATCCACCCTTGCAAATTATTTCTGCAAAAAGCGGCGTTTTTTGCACACTTACCTATGGTTTGTGCAACGCAAAAACACGTTTTTTACGCCTTTCGCGCTCATTTTGAAATGAATAGAAAGGAAGCGAAGTGGGGAAAATCGCTGCGCTATATATATAATAATGTATAGAGAATCGTGTGCACATGACTGTTCAGCTATCTTCGCGCCCTGAAAGGGCAACTGCACATAGCCCAGGGCAGAGGAGCGAAGCGACGGCACCCTGGGTTGGGATGCCACGGAACCCGTAGGTGCGCCCTGTAAGGGCAGCTGCTTTAATACACCTTATTATATTACGGTACGATGAGGCTTCATGCAGCTGCCCCTTCAGGGCGCAAGTTACCTAATAGC
>CAVKVO010000210.1:0-4402 GCA_963659575.1 Prevotella sp. CAG:1031 | reverse complement strand
GCCACGGTCTTCGAGTCCGTGCTCCAGCTAATCTGCTCCATGCCGCCAAACGGTGCGAGCGGTGCCTCATAGGGTTCACCTTTCATTATATCCTCACCCTCACCGATGCCGTTGGCGGTCACGTCGGCCACAAACGGATGCTGTATACTCTCCACATAGTGGTCCCAGTGGCGGTAGTTGAGGTCGGTAACGAGTCGTCCAGATGCTTTGGGCAGATCATCGGGGTTCTTCTGAATGATGTCGTTGTAGGGCAGGGACTTCACGAGCACCACCTTCTTGCCGTCGGGCGAGAACTTAAAGCCGTCAATACCCGTCTTGTCGTCGGTAAGCTTAGTGCGGTTGGTGCCGTCGGGGTTCATCGCCCACAGTTGGCCGTCGGACAGATAGGCAATGCGCTTGCCCGACTCAATCCATGCGGGATCTGTTTCCGACGCGGCACTGGTGGTCAATTGGCGGTTGCCCTTACCGTTGGCGCCTACCACGCAAATCACCTGGTGTCCCTTATTCTCCTTCACACTGTAGTAGCCCACTTGATAGACTATCGTCTTACCGTCGGGCGAAGCCTCCGCTGCGGCAATGCGTCCCATAGCCCACAGAGCCTCTGGGGTCATCAGGTCGCTCTTCAGCGTAATGTTGCTTTTGCCTATGACCGCAGTTTCGCTCTGCGCCACGGCACTGCCGCTCAGTGCAAGCAGTGCGGCAGTAGCTATTGTTGTCATCTTGTTCATCGTTCGTTTATGTTTTTAGCTTAGTTACATTACAAAACGGAGGCACGGAAACACAGAGAAATTCTTTCGGTTTGAATGTCAGAATTATCCAAATACTGTGTTGCCGCGCCTCCGCGTTATCTATTTACGATATATGTCTTATCGTTTATTGTTCATCCGTTCGCGCTGCTTGCGCAGTTCTTCGGCCTCACGCTGCATGGCTTCAAGCCTTGCGGCCAGTCCGCTTGTCTTACGTGGCTTGCCCTGGTTCTCCTTGTAGCGCGCCTCCAGTATGGCCAACAGCTTGGCGTCGTTGGTGGTCTTGCGCAGCAGCCACATGATTGCGGCACTGAAGAAGAGCGACACGAAGTAGTAGAAGTTGAGTCCTGCCGAGTAGTCGTTGAACATGAAGAAGAACATCAGCGGCATGATATACATCATCCACTGCATCATCTTCATCTGCTCTGCCTGCTGTCCCACCATCTGGTCGCGCTGCTGACGCATGGTAAGCATGGTGTAGAGCACGTTGGTTGCGCAGAACAGTATACAGGTGAGGCTCAGGTGGTCGCCAATGAGCCACAGGTTGCTGCCCCACTCCACTATCGGGTCGTATGTAGACAAGTCTTTTATCCAGAGGAAACTCTCGCCGCGCAACTGTATGGCGTTAGGCACAAAGTTGAACATGGCAATCCAGATAGGCATCTGTATGAGCATGGGCAGACATCCGCTCAGCGGACTAACGCCATACTGCGAGTAGAGGCTCATCATGGCCTGTTGCTTCATCATCTGGTCTTCGGGCTTGTCATACTGCTTTGTGGCCTCGTCCAATTTGGGTTTGAGCACACGCATCTTGGCACTGCTCATGTAGCTCTTCTTCACCAACGGGAAGGTGATGAACTTCAGCAGCATGGTTATCAGTATGAGCACCACACCCATGTTGAAGCCCAGACTGGTGAGCCAGTCGAACACGTAGATGGTGAACCAGCGGTTGATGATGCGGAACAACGGCCAACCGAGATACACCAAGCGTTGCAGTTCGAGGTCTTTGCCAAATCGGCTTTCGTCCTCCACCTTATTCAACAGACGGAAATCGTTGGGGCCGATGTACATTTCAAACTCCGTGGGGCGCGCGCCTGTGGGGTCGAAGAATGTCTTCATCTTTGCCTCGTAGTGCTTCAGATAGCCCGAGCCTTTGGCTTGCGGAATGCTTGTGAGTTGCGAGTTGGCGGCAATGTCGTCCTTGCTTATCAGCACGGCACTGAAGAACTGGTTCTTGAAAGCCACCCAGTCGAGAGGCTTTTCTATCTGCTCATCTATCTTCTCAGAACTCTCGCTCAGATAGTCCGTGCCGCTGTTCTTCTCCTTATATGTAAGCGATGCGTAGCGGTTTTCAAAGGTAAAGCCACGCTCCTGCTGGCGGCAGTTCTCGTTCCAAACGATGTCCAGGTCCTTGCAGTTGGGGGCAAACACGCCCGACAAGCCTTGTGCCCTGAGCGACATGTGGAGCATATAGTCGGCTCCGAGAGTGTAGTCGATGCTCAGCGAACCACCGTTGCCGGCGTCGGCAGTCATGGTGACGGTGCTGTCGGTCTGGTTCGACGGTGTGAAATACAGGTCGCCGGTGATTATGTTGATGTCCTTTCCGGCCAACATGAAGTTCATGTTCTGGTCCTTGCCACTGAAGAGAGTGACATCGTCCTTACCGTCGCGGTCCTTAAAGCCCTTTATCTTGGCCTGCTTCACCACACCGCCCTTGGTGTCGAGCGTAAGTTCCACCTTGCCGTTGCGCAGCACTACCTGCTGGTTGGTTCCCGCCAAGGCTTTGTGAAACAGTGCAGTGGTGTCGCCCTGTGCCGCGGCTATGGCCTGTGCCCGCTTTGCCGCAGCTTCGGCTTTCTGCGCCTTTTCGGCATTGTCCTTGAGGGCTGTGGCTATGGAGTCCTGTTTGCGTTGTGCGGCCAAGTCGGCTTCGGACGGCTGGTTAATCCACATATATCCGAAAAGCACTGCGGCCATGAGCAAAAAGCCTATTGCTGTGTTCTTGTTCATTTCTGCTTTAAGTAGTTATTTCTTCTGATTAGCGATGGCTGTCTTTATGAAGTCAAGGAACAGCGGATGCGGCTTGAGCACCGTGCTCTGGTATTCGGGATGGAACTGCGTACCGATATACCATTTCAGTCCGGGTATCTCCACTATCTCCACGAGGTCGCTCTCGGGGTTGCGGCCCACGCACTGCATGCCGTGACGCTCAAACTCCGTCTGGAACGAACTGTTGAACTCATAGCGGTGGCGGTGGCGCTCCTGTATGTGCTCCTTCTTATATATATCGAACGCGCGTGAACCTTGTTTCAACACACACTCGTAGGCACCGAGACGCATCGTACCGCCCATGTCGGTGATGTTCTTCTGCTCCTCCATTATGTCTATCACGTTGTGCTCCGTGGCGTTGTCCATCTCGCGACTGTTGGCGTCGGCATAGCCCAGCACGTTGCGGGCAAACTCAATCACCATCATCTGCATACCGAGACAGATACCGAATGTGGGTATGTCGTGTGTGCGGGTGTAGTGAGCGGCAACTATCTTGCCCTCTATGCCGCGCTGTCCGAAACCAGGGCATATCACGATACCGTCCTGTCCTGCCAGTTTTTCTGCCACGTTCTCCTCGGTGAGCTTCTCCGAATTGATGAATGTGAGCACCGTCTTGCGGTCGTTGTATGTACCAGCCTGCGAGAGACTCTCACGTATACTCTTATAGGCATCCTGCAAGTCGTACTTACCCACGAGTCCGATGTGAACCTCCTCGGTGGCTTTGTTGCGGCGCTCAAGGAAACTGCGCCACGGACCGAGTGCCGGTGTCTCGCCCACTTCCATGCCAAGTTTGTTCAGTATGGCAGTGTCGAGTCCCTGGTTCTGCATGTTCACGGGTACCTCATATATAGAAGGCAGGTCTTCGCTCTGCACCACGCAGTTCAAGTCAACGTTGCAGAACGACGCCACCTTCTTCAGAATGTTCTGGTCCAAGTGCTTCTCTGTGCGCAACACGAGCACGTCGGGCTGTATACCCACGCTCTGCAGTTCCTTCACGGAGTGCTGCGTAGGCTTGGTCTTCAGCTCACCGGCAGCCTTGAGGTAAGGCACGTATGTGAGGTGAACGCACACGGCGTTGCGTCCCAGTTCCCATTTCATCTGACGGATGGCCTCCAGATACGGCATACTCTCTATGTCGCCAATCGTTCCGCCAATCTCGGTTATCACGAAGTCGTAGTGATATTTCTCGCCCAACAGCTTCACGTTGCGCTTTATCTCGTTGGTGATGTGAGGCACCACCTGAATGGTCTTGCCCAGATAGTCGCCACGACGCTCCTTGTCTATCACCGCTTTATATATACGTCCTGTGGTGAGCGAGTTGGCCTTTGTGGTCTGTATGCCGGTGAAACGCTCATAGTGACCGAGGTCGAGGTCGGTCTCCATGCCGTCCACGGTCACATAGCACTCGCCGTGCTCATACGGATTGAGCGTACCCGGGTCGATGTTTATGTACGGATCAAACTTCTGGATTGTGATGTTGTAGCCTCTCGCTTGCAGCAACTTACCTATTGAAGAAGAGATTATTCCCTTACCAAGCGATGACACGACACCGCCCGTTACGAAGATGTATTTTGTTTCAGCCACGATATTATTGAATTTTATTATTG
>CAVKVO010000209.1:0-4450 GCA_963659575.1 Prevotella sp. CAG:1031 | reverse complement strand
AAAGTTCTGTCTGCATTAATACTCTTTCTTGTGTGTTTCGCATTGGAAACACACGCCAGCAGTGCGCCACAGGCACAACTTGAAGAAGCCGAGAGACTGCGTGCAAAGGGTGAACAGGCCAAAAGCCTACTGCTGACAAACAACATCATCGAGACTATTGGGGCGATGCGTGACATTAGGCACGCCGACTCCGTGGTCTTGATGAAGGCAGAACTGCTGTGCGGCAACGTGAATATTTCGCTTGGCAACGGTTCCAAGGGACTGGAAATGCTGAAGAAATCGAGCGAAATAGCAAAGGCGATAGGCGATACAAGGTTTCTGGCGCAGGTCTACAACAGCATTTTCTATGTGTATTACAACACTTTGGACTTCGCCCAAGCACAAGATTTACTCGCCCAAGCCATTGATTTGTCGGCAAAGAACGGCGACCGACGAAACCTCACCAGACTTTATAACAACAAGGGACTGACCTTTTACGCTCAGCAAAAATACTCGGAAGCGTTGAGTCTCATGCAAAAGGCACTTGGCAACACACTGCCAAGTGAGAAGCAGGAGCGTTCGCAGATATACACCAACATCGCGGAGGTGTACTATTCGCAAGGCTCCTACGCCAAGGCGGAGCAGTGGTTGACAAAAGCACTTGGCGAGTTGCGGCAGACACCGATAAGTGCGAAGAACATACAGACCTATCTCAACATGGCTTTGCTGAAAGCCCAGAACGGGAAAACGGGTGAGGCGAAGGCCATACAGCGCACTATCTACGGCGTGTTGCCATCGTTGCCACCGACGCAAAAGGTGAATTCCCTTCGTCAACTTGCCGACATCAGTTTCTGTATGGGCGACTCCATGAAAGGACTGCGCGACATGCTCGCCTACGATGCCCTTGCCGACTCATTGCAAAGGCAAGGCAACGACTCGCAGATGCGGCAGCTACTTGTGGCATACGACACGGAGCGGTTGGCGCAACACAACGAAGCGCTGAAAGAGAGTCTGCACGCACGAACGGTAATCACATACGGCGCACTCGCATTTCTCGTTGTTGTCCTGGCGTTGTCAGCAATATTGTGGATAAAGTCGAGGGAAAACAAGCGCAAGGGTAGACTCATTGCCGAACAGAAAGAGCAACTGCTTAGATACGAACAGGAGGAACACGAACGCCAACAGCGCAAGATGCGGCTCGAACTGGACCACAAGAGTAGGCAACTGACATCGTACACCATTGACCTTGCTGCCGTTAACGATTTCCATCAGAAGGTGGGAGGTGAACTGGAAAAGCTACAGACCACCATCGACAGTGGCGACGCCGCCGAGGCAAAGGATAACTTGAAGCGCATAGGCGATATGCTTGCGCACTTCAACGACAAGCCGGTGAACGATGACTTCCGCATTTTCTTTGAAGAGGTGCATCCCGAATACCTCAAAAAGCTGTCGCACACATATCCCAAACTGTCTGAAAACGACCTTCGCCTTTGTGCCTACATCCTGCTTGGGATGTCCACAAAGGAGATTGCAGCCCTTACTTACCGCGAAGTACGCAGCGTAGAGTCGTCGCGCAACAGGCTTCGCAAGAAGCTCGACATACCTGCTGGCAGCGACGTGAAGGCTTTTCTGGAGACGCTTGCCGAACGCTTTGGTTAAGCACTTCTTGAACGCTTCCGTTGAGCACTTGTAGAGCGTTTTAACACTGTGCAGTAGTATTGCAGTAGTGCTCTTTTCGCCCTAAATATCGCCTTTTTGTAACTTTGCGGCGCTATTTAACAACATTTGGAAAGAGACTTTAGGCCAAAACGTTCTCTTTCGGCTAATATTAAACAATGCGTATGAGACAAAAAGCAATCTCTTCTGTCTTGTTTGCCGCCTCTCTGCTTTTCTCCGCAGCGACTGTCACGGCTGGCAACATTCCGCAAAGACACACAAACACAGGATTTCCTTTCACGCAAAGAAAGGTTGGCAGCTTGCCATCGCCGATGCAACGGGCTGGTAAGTTCAATTCATTCAAGTCTGTCGCGCTGAACAAACAGGCGGCTGACGGAGTTACACTCTATGGCGACGTGATATACGCCGACGGTTGGACCACATCCACCAGTGCATACGGCGTGTATTCCTTTCCCGCTACGGGCAACACAACGCTCACCAGCGTGTATGAAGACTACAATTTCAACTGCAACGCCGGAGCCGTTTACGACAACGGTTTGTACCACATTCTGAAAGCCTATGGCAGTGGCGACGAGTTTCAGTACATCAACTACTATCAGTACGACACCGAATCTTGGAGCGAAAACGACGAGAACGAGTTCAGCAATCCGCAGTTTGTGGCATCCGACCTCACCGTTGACCCGCTGACCAACACCATATACGGAGCGTTCAGCGACGGTGCTAACGGTATGCAGCTCGCCACATTCAACTTCACGTACAGCGGTTACCATGTGAAGGGCGCACTCTCAAAGCACCTGCTCGCCATAGCCGCCGATGCTGAAGGCACGCTCTTCGGCATTGCGGCTGACGGTATATTATATAAGGTGGACAAGGAGACAGCCGAGCTGACCAAGATTGGCGCCACTGGCATTACGCCTGCCGCATACATACAGAGCGCAACGTTCGACTGGTTGTCGGGCAAACTCTATTGGGCTACGACACTTACCACCGACATCGCCGGACTGTATGAGGTGGACACCACCACCGGCAAGGCCACACTGGTGTCCAACTTCCCCGACAACGAGCAGATAGTGGGACTCTACTGCACCAACAAGCTCTCTGCCGACGAGGCTCCGGCTGCGGTGACAGACCTTACGGCAGTGTTTATGGGCACATCCACCACGGGTACCGTTACGTTCACAATGCCTACTGCGACAAACGGCGGCGACGAACTGAGCGGTCAGCTCAGCTATACCGTGAAGGTGAACGATGAAACCGTGGCTACCGGCACTGCCGATGCAGGCGCAGAGGTTAGTCTGCCGAACGTTAGCGTCAGTGGCGGCAACACGAAGATTGTTGTCTACGCATCCAACGCAAGCGGCAAGGGACTGCCAGCCTTGGTCACTGTTTGGACTGGCTATGACGTTCCGCTTGTGCCAACCTGTGCAGCCGTGGCTTATGCCGACGGTGTGGCAACGATAACATGGAGCGCACCTACTGGTGGAGTACACGGCGGATATGTGGATAATGAGAACATCGCATACACAGTTACCCGTATGCCCGACAACGTGGTTGTGGCAAACGGCACTAAAGCTACAGAATGCACCGACGCGTTCAAGCCCGAGCAGTTGGCTGCTTACTACTATGTGATTACCGCTACCGCCAACGGACAGACGAGTGGCGAGGCCAAGACCAACACCTATGTGGCTGGCGACGCCATTGTGCCGCCATACAGTCAGCCGTTTGACGATGCCACTACCTTCGACCTTATGACCATTATCGACGGTAACGAAGACGGCACCACGTGGAGAATGTCGGCAGACAACGGTTACGCCGAGATAGCCTATGCCGACGAGGGAGGCGACGACTGGCTCGTCACTCCGCAAATCAAGCTCACCGCCGACCGTATGTGGAAGTTCTCTTGCCGCATCAACACGCCGTGGGCTCCCAACTGGCCGGAAAAGGTTGGCGTGTACTATGGCAAATCGGCCACAGCCGAAGCTCTGACCAATGCCATCATGGACGACGTGACCTACCGTGACACCGACCTGCACCTCGTGGAGCAATACTTCAAGGTGGACGAAAGCGGCAACTACAACGTGGGCATCCACGCCGGCAGCTATGAGTTGTATCAGATACAGGTGGACAGCATCATGGTTGAGGCCGGTCCGCTCTATGCCGCACCGGCAGCCGTGGCCGACTTCAAGGCCGTGGCCGATGCCGCAGGCAAACTCTCCGCAACTGTTTCCTTCACCGCTCCCGACGCCACTGTGGACGGCAATCAGCTCTCTTCGCTCACGAAGATTGAGCTTTACAGAAACGGTGAACTCATAAACACATTTGATACACCTGCTGTTGGCGAGGCAATATCATACACCGACGCCAACGCCGCTGAGGGCATGAACACCTACAAGGCCATTGCCTACAACGCTTCCGGCTTCGGCTACGACACTTCCGCAAGCGTGTTTGTTGGCGAGGACGTACCGTCGGCTCCTACCAACGTGAAGATTGTGGACAACGACGGCAAGGGAACCCTGACCTGGACTGCCCCGACCATCGGTGTGAACGGTGGATATGTCGACACCGACAACCTCGTGTATGGCATAAAGGACAACGACGGCAACACCCTTACCGCCACTGCTAAGGGCACTTCGTTCACCACTACGATTGACGAAACTGGCGAACAGGGCTACGTCATGTACGCCGTATTCGCCGGCAACGCCAAGGGCTACAGTGAGGCTGGCATATCCAACTTCGCCATCAAGGGTGCTCCTTATGCTCTGCCATACACTGAGTCGTTTGCCGACGGCGGGCA
>CAVKVO010000208.1:0-4479 GCA_963659575.1 Prevotella sp. CAG:1031 | reverse complement strand
TGTATACCGAACGAATGTTCGCTGCCACCGCGCTGCAGAGTGCGCAGGAATATCACCTTTCCGTCTATTTCCTTCACGCTCACGTTGTAGTTCTTGATGCGCTGGAAGTTCTTCTCCATCTCGTTCAGCTCATGGTAGTGGGTGGCAAAGAGCGTACGAGCGCGCGCTTTGGGATGCTCATGGAGATATTCCACGATGGCCCAGGCTATGGATATGCCGTCGTAGGTGCTCGTGCCGCGTCCCAACTCGTCGAACAAGACGAGCGATTTGGGCGACACATTGTTGAGAATGTTGGCCGCTTCGGTCATTTCCACCATGAATGTAGACTCGCCGAGGGCTATGTTGTCGCTCGCACCCACACGAGTGAATATCTTGTCGACCATGCCTATCCTTGCGCTCTCGGCCGGAACGAAACAGCCAATCTGCGCCATGAGCACTATGAGAGCCGTCTGGCGCAGCAGAGCCGACTTACCGGCCATGTTGGGACCGGTGATTATCATTATCTGCTGGTGCTCGCTGTCAAGTTCAATGTCGTTGGGCACGTAGCTTTCGCCCACGGGCAACTGGGTCTCAATGACCGGGTGTCGACCCTTGTGTATGTCAATCACGTCGGAAGAGTCAATCTGCGGCCTCACATAGAGGTGCTCCTCGGCAGTCTTGGCAAACGAGAGCAGACAGTCGAGCCGCGCTATGAGGTTGGCGTTGATTTGTATCTGCGGTATGAACTCCTGCATGGACAACACGAGGTCGGCAAAGAGCTTTTGTTCGAGAGCCAATATCTTGTCCTCAGCCCCGAGTATCTTCTCCTCATATTCCTTCAGTTCCGGAGTGATATATCGCTCGGCGTTGGCCAGCGTCTGCTTGCGTATCCAGTCGGCAGGCACGTTGTCCTTATACGTGTTGCGCACCTCCAGATAGTAGCCGAACACGTTGTTGTAGCCTATTTTGAGGCTCGCTATGCCCGTGAGTTCCGTTTCGCGCTGCTGTATCTTGAGCAGATAGTCCTTGCCACTGTAGGCTATGTTGCGCAGTTCGTCAAGTTCGGCGTTCACCCCAGTGTTTATCACGCCCCCTTTGGCCACGAGTTGCGGCGGATCGCTGCACACCTCGCGGGCTATACGTTCGCGCAATGAGGTGCACAGACAGAGCTGTTCCCCTACCCTTTTGAGCACCTCGCTGTCGGCTCCGAGGCACTCCGTCTTCACGGGCTGCACGGCTTCGAGAGCCACCTTGAGCTGTACCACCTCACGGGGCGACACTCTGCCCACGGCCACCTTGGATATGATGCGCTCCAGGTCGCCCACACGCTGCAACTGGTCGTCTATGCACTGGCGGAATTCGGGTTTGCGAAAGAAGTATTCCACCGAGTCCAAGCGGTCGTTGATGGGCTTTTCGTCCTTCAGGGGAAACACTACCCAGCGCCGCAACAGTCGGCTGCCCATGGGCGACACGGTGCGGTCGATCACGTTGAGCAGCGACGCACCGTCGTCCTGCATGGGAGCGAGCAGTTCCAGGTTGCGTATGGTGAACCTGTCGAGCCTCACGTAGCGCTCCTCCTCTATGCGCGCCAGCGACGTGATGTGGCCTATCTGAGTGTGCTGGGTCATCTCCAGATACTGCAGTATGGCTCCGCTGGCCACTACCCCACTCTTCATGTGCTCCACGCCGAAGCCCTTCAGGGTTTTCACCCCAAAGTGTTGTAGCAGTTTTTGGCGCGCGTTCTGCTCGGCAAACACCCAGTCGTCGAGTTCAAAGGTGAACCTCTTTGTGCCAAACTGCCGCTCAAAGTCCTGTCGGCGGCCCCGCTCAAAGAGCACCTCCTTTGGCGAGAAGTTGCCCAGGAGCTTTTCCACATAGTCGCAAGTGCCCTCGCCGGTGAGAAATTCGCCCGTGGATATGTCGAGAAAGGCCACACCGCAGGCCGCCTTGCCGAAGTGTACCGCAGCCAGGAAGTTGTTTTCGCGGCAGTTGAGCACGTTGTCGCTCATGGCCACGCCCGGAGTGACGAGTTCGGTGATGCCCCGCTTGACGAGCTTCTTGGTGAGTTTAGGGTCCTCCAGCTGGTCGCAAATGGCCACTCGCTTGCCCGCACGCACGAGTTTGGGCAGATATGTGTCGAGCGCATGATGCGGAAATCCGGCCATCTCCGAGCCCCTTTCGCCCGCACCGTTGTTGCGTCTGGTGAGCGTGATGCCGAGTATTTTGGAAGCCTCCACGGCATCGTCGCAGTATGTCTCATAGAAGTCGCCGCAGCGGAAGAGCAATATCGCGTCGGGATGCTTGGCCTTGAGTTCGAAGAACTGGCGCATCATCGGGGTCAGTTCCTTGTCTTTCTTCGCCATAGTGTGTATTGTTATCTACTTTTAATGACCGCAAAATCGTGCGGTATGGGTGCACAAAGTTAATGCAAATGGGGCAAACGGCAAAGCAAACGTGCGGTTTGCCATTCATAACCGTGCCATTTGCGCATCGTAAGTGGCCCACTTACGCATCGTAAACGGCCTGTTTACGCATCGTAAATGGGCCGTTTACAGTCCGAAAGCGAAACGTTTGTTTTCGCTTACAGTTTCGCTTTCTGAAACAATATACGGAAAATATTGTAAGCAAACCTGGTGGTTTTGCTTACAGTTTTTCGACCTTTTCGGCAAACGGCCTTGGTTTCAGACGAAATTGCGGCGTTTTCTTTGCCATAACAGTGATTTTTGGTAAATTTGTCACCTACTTTTACGAGTATACATCACAAATAAACTTATATAAAGATACACCGTTATGGCATACAAGAGGATGACTGCTGCGGAGGCCGCAGCGCTGATAAAAAACGGAGAAAACATAGCCTTGAGCGGATTTACGCCCTCGGGAACGGCCAAGGCCGTGACCAAAGAGCTGGCCAAGATAGCCGCCAAGGAGCACGAAGAGGGTAGGGAGTTCCAGGTGGGAATATTCACCGGAGCGTCCACCGGACAGAGCACCGACGGCGATATGGCCAACGCCAACGCCATAAAATATCGCGCACCATACACCACCAACCCCGACTTCCGCAAGCATGTCAACGTGGGCGAGATTGCCTACAACGACATTCACCTCAGCCAGATGGCACAGGAGCTGCGCTACGGCTTCATGGGCGATGTGGACTGGGCCATACTGGAGGTGTGCGACCTTGATGAGGGCGAAGGCGTGTGCCACGCTTATCTCACCTCAGCAGGCGGCATAAGTCCCACGGCAGCACGCTTGGCCAAGCACGTGATACTGGAGCACAACACATTCCACAGCACCGGAGCCAAGCTCTTGCACGACGTCTACGAGCTGCAGGACCCGCCATTGCGCCAACCCATACCCATCGTGGGCGTGAGCGACCGCATAGGCAAGCCCTACGTGGAGATTGACGCCAAGAAAATCGTGGGAGTGGTGGAGTGCAACATACCCGACGAGGCGCGCTCCTTCAAGGATGCCGACCCGATAACCACACAGATTGGCCACAACGTGGCGGAATTTCTCATCGGCGACATGAAGCGCGGCGTGATTCCGCAGTCGTTCCTGCCCCTGCAGAGCGGTGTGGGCACCACGGCCAACGCCATACTCGCAGCCCTGAGCAAGGACAAAAACGTGCCCGACTTCAACATCTTCACCGAGGTGTTGCAGGACGCTGTGGTCGACATGATGCTGGAGGGTAGGGTGAAGGACGCCTCGGCTTGCTCGCTCACCGTGACCAACGACAGTTTGAAGAAGGTTTACGACAACATCGACTACTTCAGCAAGCACCTCACACTGCGCCCAAGCGAGGTTTCCAACTCGCCGGAGCTTATACGCCGCCTCGGGGTGATAGCCATCAACACCGCCCTGGAGTGCGACATCTATGGCAACGCCAACTCAACACACATCTGCGGCACCAAGATGATGAACGGCATTGGCGGCTCGGGCGACTTCGAGCGCAACGCCTACATAAGCATATTCACCTGCCCGTCGGTGGCCAAGGGCGGACTTATCAGCTCCATAGTGCCTATGGTGAGCCACCACGACCACACCGAGCACGACGTCAATGTGATTGTCACCGAGCAGGGCATAGCCGACCTTAGAGGCAAGAGTCCCATGCAGCGCGCGCAGTGCATCATAGACAACTGCGCCCACCCAGACTACCGTCCGCTGCTGCGCGACTATCTGAAGCTCGGCACAGGAGGCCACACCCACCACTGTCTGCCAGCGGCGTTCGCCTTCCACGACACATTCTCGCGCAAGGGCGACATGCGCCTGACCGACTTCAGCGAATACGTACACTAATGCGAAGCGTGTACACGCTCCACGTGAAACCCCTGCCAAGCCACTGCGCCTGGCAGGGGTTTTGCGTTTGGTGGAGTGGGGGAGTGCCGCCCCCAAAAGCCCTTTTCACAGGGCGGAAAGCACGAAACGGGGCTTGAACATTCGTTGGTCTTCATCCTTTTTGCTACCTTTGGCACGCATAGCCCGCGCCGACCGCCACAAGGC
>CAVKVO010000207.1:0-4517 GCA_963659575.1 Prevotella sp. CAG:1031 | reverse complement strand
CCTTTCAATCTTCAAATTCGAGGAATCCTTCTACCCATTCGGCTCTGTGCATATCGGCTTCGGCAGAAGGATTGGACACCGAAAGGCCTAAGAGTCGAATGGCGTGTTGGGAAGAAAAGCTCACTGTCTTCAACAGTCGTTTGGCCAAAGGCAGTATCTCGTCCTTTGTGGTGAGCGACTTCTGCTGCGTCACACTGCGCGTTATCTGAGTGAAGTCGGCATACTTCACCTTCAGCGTGAGCGTCCGCCCCTCAAAATCATCCTTCTTTATTCGGCGAACCAGTTCGAGCACGGTGTGGTAGAGTTCTATCGTCACCGCCGAACGCTTGCTGATGTCTTCGGCAAAAGTCTGTTCGCAGCCCACCGACTTGCGCACATACTCGCTCTCAACGGGGCGCAGGTCTATGCCACGGGCAAAGTCGTAGTAGGTGGCACCTATCTTGCCGAACACTTCCTGCAAGTGGTTTTTGGAACATTCCAGCAAGTCGCGCCCGGTGAAGATGCCCATGAAGTGCATCTTCTCGGCAGTTTTCGCCCCTACTCCCCAAAACTGTTCCACACGGAGCGAACGGATGAACTCCTGTGCACGGTCGGGATGAATCACCGTCAGGCCGTCGGGCTTGCGGTAGTCGGACGCTATCTTGGCCAAAAACTTGTTGTAGGAAACTCCGGCAGAGGCAGTGAGATGCAGTTCCTCGCGTATGCGCTGACGTATCTCCTTGGCAATGTCAACGGCAAGGGGAATGTTCTTCTTGTTTTCCGTAACGTCGAGAAAAGCCTCATCAATGGATATCGGCTCTATCAGGTCGGTATAGTCATGGAAGATGGCGTGTATCTGAGCCGACACAGCCTTGTATTTGTCAAAATGCGGCGGCACGAGCACCAGCTGCGGGCACATCCTCTTGGCAGTGACCACAGGCATGGCCGAGTGAACGCCGAAGGGGCGAGCCTCATAGCTGGCCGTGGACACCACTCCGCGCGGTTCGTCGTGAGCCACAGCCACGGGTTTGCCGCGCAGTTCGGGACAATCGCGCTGCTCCACGGAGGCGAAAAACGCGTCCATGTCAACGTGTATTATCTTGCGCTCTGGCATACGGTGCAGATAAGTCGGGACGAAGGAATGTTGAATGTGGTGTGGAAGAAGTCGCCGGAACAGGGAAGCACGGTCTTCAAGTCGGTGCGCAGTCCACGTCCGGTGAGTTTCAGCAGACTCTCTTTCATGGTCCATAGCCTCGTGAACTCGTAGGCTGGGTCGGCAGAGGCTATGGTCTTTTCGTATTCAGACGGGCTGAGCACGTGGCGCGCGAGACTGTCCTTAAACGGTCTGACACATTCGATGTCCACGCCAATGGGCTTAGTGTCTATCGCGCACGCCACGGCAGAGCGGCAGTGGCTCAGGTTGAAATGGACAGTCTCGTGGCCTTTGATATACGGTTTGCCGCCCACTTCATAGCCGAACTCCACGTTTTCGGCTATGCCAAACTCCGTTTTGAGTGCACGCATGAGCAACAGGTATGCGGCAACACACTGCCTGCGGCCCTCTTCATGGCTGAACCTAAGGGCTTGTTCGCGCCGTTGCCCGGATATCCTGGCAAGTGCTTCGTCAAGGTCGAAGCCGTAAATGTCGTTGTCTATGTATACCACGTTGCTGAAAAGAATGGGATTCTAATGGTGTTGAAACGGAGAGTAACCATTCAGCTATTATTGCGCCCTGAACAGTTACGCCGGAGACCTTATATAATATAAAGGTATATATAGCCGCTACGACTACGCCTCTTCAGTCTCCGTTTCAGCCACTCCGATGGCCGTTTCCGGCTTAGGTATCTTGCGGTTGGGGTTTTCCTTGGCACCGAGGTCAACCAGTTCGCGCCCCTTTTTGGCCACGCTCTGATTGCCGGAGAGCAGTTTGTTGTCGGCAAAGGTGTAAGCCTTCTGCGCTTTCTCTAAGGCATCGCCCAAGTCGCGGTAGCGTTTCATGAAGTCGCCAAGTCTGTCGAGCAACTGTTCCGCCACGCCGAACACCTTTTCCTGGTTCTCCGCCTGTTGGTTCTGCACCCACGCAATGTGTATCATGTGGAGTATGCCGAGCAGATTCTGCTCGCCCGTAATAAAGACCTTGCGCTCGAAAGCCTCGCGCCACAGCGTCGGGTCGTTGGCAAGGGCCAGTTGGAGCGACGATTCGAACGGCACGAACATGATAACGAAGTCTACTGCCTCGCGCGGAGCCTTTACATACTTGCTGTAGTCCTTGCGCGCAAGTTCCGTGACGTGCTGGCGCACGCTCTTGATGTGGTCCTGCAAGTAGCGCTCCTTGTCGTCCTGGGTAGTGGCGTTCACATACTTTTCGTATGCCGTGAGCGACACCTTGGAGTCGATTATGGCGTCCTGTCCCTGCGGATAGTGGAGTATCACGTCGGGCTGCATCTCCTTTCCGGTGTCGTCGTTCTTGATTGGCCGCCCCGTCTCATCTCGCAACCGGGCCTGAACCTCGTAGTGTATGCCCTCGGTAAGCCCTTGCGAAGCCAGCAAGTCACCCAGTATTATCTCGCCCATGTTGCCCGCAGCCTTGTTGTCGCGCCGAAGCACGTTGGCCAGATTGTCGGCTTTCGCACCTATCTCGCGACTGCTGTCCATCATCAAGCGTATCTGTTCGCGCAGAGAAGCGGAGTGTTGGGCAGTGTCTTTCATGCTCTCGCCGATGGCCTTGCGCATTTCGCCTATGGCCTCCTTCAGCGGTTGCGTTATTCCGCCCACGCTTTCCACGTTCTGCTCCTTCAGTTTGCGGGCGTTCTGCTCCATTATCTGCTGCGCCATGTTGGCTATCTGCTCCTTTGCGGTGCGCAGTTGTTCGGCAAACTGGTCGCTCCGGAGCTTCGCCTCCTCGGCGTTTTGCTTGCGCAGAAGTTCTATCTCACGCTGCCGCGCCTCGGCTTCGGCGGCCATAGCGCGGTTGTCCTGAGCCAACACACGGGATTCCTGCTCGGCTTTCTCGGCGCGTTGGGTCAGGTTGAGCAACTGTTCGCCGCGCAGTTCCAGTTCGGTGGCTTTCTTCTCAGCGTCAACGGCCAACCGTCCGCGCTCCTTTTCCGTGGCGGAAACCTTGCGCATGGCCAGAACCAAAGCCACAACGGCCACAACCAACAGGGCGGCAAGAAGGTTTACTATCATAGGCTAAGGGCTGCTTCCTGCACCATTTCGCCAAGCGTCGGGTGCGTGTGGATAATGTCTTTCAGTTCGTCAACAGTGGTGTTGCGGCACATCAGCGCAGCTATCTCCTGTATTATGTCAGCGGAATGTGCTCCGAAGGCGTGGCAACCGATAATCTTTCCGTCCTCAGCGGCAATGATTTTGATGAGTCCTTCGGTCTCGTTCATGGCCAAAGCCTTGCCGTTGGCGCGGTAGTTCGCACGTGCACAGCTGTAATTCAAGCCTTTCAGCTTGCAGAAGTCTTCGCTTAGGCCCACACTGGCGGCCTCAGGATTGGTGAAAATGGCGGCAGGCATGATGTCGAAACGGATGCTGTCGGTGCGTCCGAGCACATGATTGATGGCGCGAAGTCCCTGCATCGTGGCGGCGTGGGCAAGCATCTGCCTACCATTAACATCGCCTATGGCGTATATGCCCGGCACGTTTGTCTGCATATTGTCGTCCACCTTTATGCCCCTTGAGCCGTATTCCACACCCACAGCGTCGAGATTAAGACCGTCGGTGTTGGGCTTGCGTCCCACGGCGAGCAGCACTTTGTCGGCCTCAACCGTAACGGTTTTGCCCTTGCGCTCAAACGTTACCTGTCCGCCAGCGATGGAGTTAACGACGGATTGCAGGTAGAACTCGATGCCTTTCTTCTCCAGTTGCTTGCGCAAACGCTTGGCGATGTCGGTGTCAAGCGCCGGCAGACATTCCTTGAGGAACTCAACCACGGTTACTTCGCAGCCGAAACTGTTGAACACACAGGCGAACTCCATACCGATAACGCCTGCTCCAACGATGCAAAGACGCTGCGGAAGTTCGGTCAAGTTGAGCAGTTGGGTACTGTCGAGCACCATGTTCATGTCCATATCTGCTATCAGTGGCATCTTGGGGCTTGACCCTGTGGCTATAAGAATGGCCTTGGCGGTGTATTCATCCTGTCCAACCGTGACCGTATGGGCATCCTTCAGCTGCGCCTCGCCGCGCACAAAGGTTATGCCGGGAGCCGAGAGAAGGGTCTCAATGCCACTGCGGAGCTGCGCCGTAACGGCGTTTTTGCGCTCAACAACCTTAGCGAAGTCAAACGAATATTGCAGGTTTTCGAGTCCGAAAGCGTCGGCTTCGCGCAGCGTATCCATTATCTCTGCGTTGCGCGCATAGGTCTTTGTGGGTATGCAACCCTCGTTCAGGCACGTGCCGCCGGGCTGTTTCTTCTCGATTATCACTGTGTTCAGGCCGTTCTTTGCGGCATATTCGGCAGCCCGATAACCGCCCGGGCCACTACCTATTATTATTATGTCGGTGTTCATGAATGAAGTTTTTGGGAA
>CAVKVO010000206.1:0-4517 GCA_963659575.1 Prevotella sp. CAG:1031 | reverse complement strand
TAGGTGGCAGGAAACTCGCGCAGGTTCATCACCTGAGCCTTGTTGAGCAGTTCCCACCAGTTCAGATTGGCCCAGTTGTCGGTGGGGAAGTGGCTGAACATGGGGTGCTCACTGTCGATGTAAGCCCCGGTAGTGTGCGGCGGACGCATCTTAAACCAACTCGTGTTCCAGAACACTGGCAGATAGTGTTGCACTATGTCGCTTCCCATTTTTACCTTGCCAGCCGCCTCTATCAGCACCTTGCCGCCGCTGGCCAGCACCTTCATGGCCTTTGCGTCGAGCGTATCGGTTACGAGGATTCCCTTGGTCTGCGGCATCGCCACCTTGGAGGGATATACCCAGAAGTCCCAATGGTTTTTGGCCAACTGCCTCTTGTCGCTCTTAGCATTAACGGTGATGACCAACGTGAGCTTGGTGGGCTTGTCGAGAGCCGCAAGCGACTGCTCCAGCGAGAGCACATCCTCAGTCTTGCCGAGAGGTATGGGGCGTTGCGAGAAGAGACACTTGTAGAACAGATTTTTTTGTTCGTCGAGAATGACGCACGTCTCAAACACACTGTCAAGCTTCGCGCCACTCGCGTTGTACATATCCACTTTTACACGGAGCGTGTCGGCGTTGGAATAGATGAACTTGGGGAATTTTGCCAGCGGCACCACCGGCGAGCAAAACTGCGTCCAGTCGTCTGCCGTGCAGTAGCCCTTTTCGTTCCAATGCACGTTGAGCACTCCCACGAGAGCTGTGCCCTGTCCGCTGTAGTCGTTGAGACCGAGCAGCTGGAATCCGGCGTAGTCCTTTGTGCGCAGGTTGCGCTCTATGTCATACTTGTAGGCCAGCGTCTGCAGTTTGCCGCTCGCCTCAAGAAACTTTTCTGCCTGGCTCTCCATACCGTTGTCGCGCAGCAGGTCAGCAAAAATGTCGAAGTTCTTTGCCTTATACACACCCGTGTATTGGCTTCTCTCGTTTAGGTCCGGGAAGGCGCACCACTGCCCTGCCTCGTGTGCGAGATAAGGCTCGTTCACGTCAAACGTCTGCGTGGTTCTGCCTTTTTGTGTCACTTTTACTATCGCCTCGTTGAAGTTGTCGGTGGATTGCGGAGCGTGGCGATCCCAGTCGAGACCTCTGGCTCCGCCCTTTACGTGATACTCGCTTTTGGCATCCCACGCCCAACCACCGCCAACTGATGCTCCGCAATAGACACGGCGGCGGTCGCTCGTGGCTTTCCAGTAGTCAACAAAGTTGCCAACCCACTTCACCCAGTCGCCAGCCGGCTCATTGCCAGCGGCAAGCATGCAGAACGAGGGGTGATTGCCGTACTTCTCCACCATGCGCTGAGTCTCTTCGAGCAGATAGCGGTCGATGGTCATGCCGCGCCCGAGCTTCACACCGTGGTTAGGCCACGACGGTCCTTCGGGTTGCAGATATATGCCCACCTTGTCGGCGGCCGTGAAAGCGGCCTCGGGCGGACAGTAGGAGTGGAAGCGCATCATGTTGAGACCATACTCCTTGCACTTTCGGAATATGCGCAGCCACGACTCCTCGTCAGTGGGAGGATAGCCCGTTTCGGGGAAACAGCAGTTACCCACCGTGCCACGTATCCATACTTTCTTGCCGTTCACATAAAACTGCCGCCCCTCGATGCTCATGCGACTCATGCCGAAGGTGGTCTTCACAGTATCGGTGCCGAGCGTTGTGGTAAGCGTGTACAGGTTGGGGGTGAACTCATCCCACAACTTTACGTCGTCGCCCATGTTGATGGTTGCGGTGATGTTTCCGCTATCGTCGGCCTTTATGCCGCGCAAGGAGACGGTGTTGCCGCCGTCCACACTGAAGCGGATGTTGTGCTTGCCCTTGCCATCGGCTATGTTGGCCACCACCTTTATGGTCTTAGTCTCCACGTCGGGATAAACCTGTACATTATTTATATGGCACACGGGTCGCGCCACCAATGCCATGCGCCCTATGATGCCGTTCCAGTTGCCCTGCGTCTGGTCGGTCACACTGTGGGAGTCTTGGCCTACGCACACGTTCTCTATGCCGTTGTACACCCTTATCCTTATGTCGTTGGGCTTGCCGAAGACTATGTAGGGCGTTATGTCAAACTCGTGAGGCACACTGAGCGACGAGTCGCGCCCGGCCAACTTTCCGTTGACATACACGGCGGTCTCTATGTGCGGACGCTCCAGATAGAGTGTTACGCTCTGTTTCTTCCACGTCTTAGGCACAATCACCGTCTTGCCATACCAGGCGTAGCCAGTGTAGTGCTTTGAGGGAGTGAGGAAGAACGGAAACTTCATGTTGCCGGCCACGCGGTAACGCTCCATGTAGGGGTTGAAGTAGAACGACGAGTCATACAAGCTGCCCGTCCACTGCGTGTTTACCGTCACCTCGTCGCCCTTGCCGTTGGTGAGCATCGAGCCTGGCAGAGTTATCTTGTCGTTGAGTGTGGGCTTGTCGCCCGTGGAAAACGTCCATTCGCCCGACAAGTCTATGACGCTTTGGGCGTTGGCCATTGCACACAGTGCGGCAATGGCCAACGTGGACATAAGTCTTTTCATGTTTTCTTACTTCCGTTGAACTACCGTCACGCCCTTGACCGCTTCGCCAGTGGTCTTTGTGTCGGCCTCGCGAGGGAAATATATCGGCATATCGTTTTGCAGGGGCAGTATGCGAAGCTCCAGACTGTTTGCCTCGGCATCAGACAGTCGCCACAAGCCATACTGGAAAGGTCGTCCGTTATAAAAGTTGTCGTCAATGAGTTTGCCTCCGGCATACAGTCGGGCGCAGTCGCCACGGTAGTCTATCGTGAGCAGAGCGTCCTTGCGGGCGTCGCCCTGCGGCAGATTGCTTATGGTATAGACCGCAGCCTTGTTGAAATCACTGTCGGTTGGAGCCTCAGCCACCTTTGCCCGTCCCATGGCGATGGTGCGTGTGCCTTGCGCCTCACGCTGCTTGACGATTGTGGGTTGCGGATATTTCGCCACAGAGTCGCTTTCATTGAGGAACAAATGGTTGGCCTCATCGGCAGTCAAGAGGTAGATGTTTTCACATACGGGACGCTTGGTGCCGCGCGGCTTCACGTTGCGCATCACTTTTCCGTTTACGCTTATCTCCGTGGCTATGCCCTTAATCTGCTGAAGATATATCTTGCCGTCGCGCTTGGCCACAATCTGCGCCGTGGCGTAGTCAATGCCGTCGATGCCGAAGGGGAATATACATACCGTACCAGCAGGTATGGTGATGGCCTTGCGAGGGAATTTGAGTCCGCACACATCGAACTGCACTCCCTGCTTGTCGCTTAGGTTTTGCAGTCGCTCATAGTTGTTGACGAATACAAAACCGCTCGTGCCGTCGGTTCTGTAAGACCATCGCAAAGACTTGTCGTCGCCTTTTTCCAAGTTCTGCGAAGTGGGGAAGTGGGCGTCCATTGTGGCGAGCACGTCGCCGTAGTCCTGCATAAAGAGGTGCAGTTTGCGCAAAGTAAAGTAGTGCGGATTGCGCTGGCCGAACTCGCCGAGCGGTGCCTGGAAGTCGTAGGTCTTCGTGGGCAGGTCGTTGTGGTATGTGCCTGGCGTGCGCTGGTTCTCGTTGAGTGTGGTCAGATGGCCGTCGGGATTGGTGCCACCGTGATACATATAATAGCCCAGCAGGTTGCTGCCGCTACCCAGTTTTACTACTGCCAACGAGTAGGCATCCTCGGGATACATATACACACGACGGTGATAGGCAGGTGTCATGCCGCCGCCAAGTTCGCACGTGAAATAAGGATACTGCTCGTCGCCCTTGGTTATGCTTTCCTTTTGCTCGCCAAGAGCCTCGGTGGCAATGGCCGTGGAACTGCGGAAAGCCTTAAAGTTGAAAGCCTTGTAGTAGTTGCCGGCAGTTTCCTTCGTGCTGCGCTCCCAGAAGCCGTCGGCGTAGTCGCCATACAAAGGAAGCATCTCGCCGTAAGCCACAGGTGTGCGCAGTTCTGGCCATCCTGTGCGTGTGTAGAAAGGAAGGTCGAAGCCAATGTTCAACGCAATCTGTTTCAGAGCCATGAGATAGCTGCCCTTGCCCCTGAACTCGTTGTCAAACTGTGCGGCAACGACGGGACCTCCGTCTTTCCATTGCAGTCCCTGCACTTGAGTAAAAATCTGTCGGTACAGGCGTTCCACGTAGCCGAGAAACACCTTGTTCTCGTCTCTTAGCTTGCAGCCCTTGGCAAACATCCAGTCGGGTATGCCGCCATTGCGCACCTCGCCGTGGCAGAACGGACCGAGGCGGAGCACCACGGGCAAGCCTTCGTCCTTGCATATCTCAAGGAAATGGCGCAGGTCGCGCTGACCGCTCCAGTCGAACACGCCCTCCTGTTCCTCCACATGGTTCCAAAACACATAGGTGGCAATCATCGTTACGCCGCCCTCTTTCATCTTCTTCACCTCGTCGCGCCATTCGTCGGCGGGTATGCGAGAGTAGTGAACCTCGCCCATCACGGGCATCACGCGTTTGCCGTCGATGATGAGACTGTGCGAGTCCCA
>CAVKVO010000205.1:0-4531 GCA_963659575.1 Prevotella sp. CAG:1031 | reverse complement strand
AGGTAGGAGGTACGGCGCCCTCCGTATCATTCGTGGTATGCTTGCATGTGACACATTAATAAGGATACTCTTTCGCTCTTGTGAGCGATTGATACGGCGCCGTACCTCCTACCATTGTGCCGTTTTAGTTAGGGCGCAGCCTCGTTTTATTTGTTTTAGACGTTTTATTAAAGAGCTTGCCATAAGGTTGTCTCTTGTTGTCTCTATTGTCGTTAATAATTGGTCTTTAGAGCCAAGGGCAAAGCGAGGACGCTTCGCCTCCTACTCCTTGTGCCTTTTTAGTTGTGTGCGCAAGCGAGGATGCGGCGCCTACTACTGGCTTCCGTCTGTGCTAGTGGTTGACGCTAACATTACTAAACTTGCTCAGTGCACAAAAGGAAGTCTTTCCAGCAGTTGGCCAAGGCTCTCATACTGGGCAAAACGAGGTTGGCACCTTCGTCGGCAAGTTGGCTGTCGGGTAGGGGACCGGTGTTTACGGCAATAGTAAAAATGCGTGCAGCCACAGCGGCCCTCACTCCGAGCGGAGCATTCTCTACCACTACGGCTTGCCACGGTTCCACTCCGGCCTTTTCAAGCCCCTTGAGGTAAGGTTCGGGATTTGGTTTGCCGTGCTCAACGTCGAAACTTGATACTATCAAGCCGGGCGTTACCAGTCCCTGGAAGTCGCGTTGCAACTTCTCAAGCAGCGAGTGCTGACCGCTACCGGTCACAACAACGATTTTAAGTCCGTCGTTCTTGATGATCTGTTGCAGGTCCTTTGCACCGTCCATGATGCTTGCCGTGGGGCAAGTGGCAAACATGGCCGACTTGGCGTCATACATTTCCTGCGCCTCACTGTCGGTCAGTTGTCGGTGCTGTTGCTCCTGCACCATCATCTTGATGGTTTCCACACCGCGCATGCCCTCGTAGCGATAGGCGTCAGCTTCGCTCATGTCTATGCCGAAGCGTGCCATCGACACGTTCCAGCTCTTGGCATGATTAGGCATGGAGTTGTAGAGCACTCCGTCCATATCAAAAAGCACGGCCTTGGGGCTTAGTGCCCCAAAACCGTGCTTGTCCTTGTATCTTGCTATGGCCTCATTGAACATTGTTGTCTGTGCCATAACCATTATTTCAACAGTCCTGCTCTCTCTTTGATTGCCTTGCTTTCTGCCTCGTAACCGGGTTTGTCGAGCAGAGCGAACATATTCTTCTTGTATGCTTCCACACCAGGCTGGTTGAACGGATTTACTCCAAGGATGTTGCCGCTTATGCCGCAACCGATCTCGAAGAAGTAGATGAGCTGACCGATGTAGTATTCGTTGAGCTGCGGAACGCTTATGCGGATGTTTGGAACACCACCGTCCACGTGAGCCAGACGAGTTCCCAGTTCAGCCATCTTGTTAACTTCGTCAACACGCTTGCCTGCAAGGAAGTTCAGTCCGTCGAGGTTTTCGTCGTCGTTGGGGAAGAGCAGAGTCTCGTTGGGCTGCTCCACGCTGAGCACAGTCTCATAGATGGTGCGCTCGCCCTGCTGAATCCACTGTCCCATGGAGTGCAGGTCGGTGGTGAAGTCGCAGGATGCGGGGAAGATGCCCTTGCCGTCCTTGCCCTCGCTCTCGCCGTAGAGCTGTTTCCACCACTCACTGAAGAAGTGCAGTTTGGGTTGGAAGTTCACCATTATCTCGATCTTCTTGCCAGCCTCGGCATACAGTGCGTTGCGCACGGCAGCATATTGTGCGGCGATGTTGTCGGCAAACGGAACGTCCTTGCCAGTGGCTTTCTCCATATCGGTAGCACCGTTCACAAGTTGTTCGATGTCAAATCCTGCGCAAGCTATAGGCAACAGTCCAACGGGAGTGAGCACAGAGAAACGTCCGCCTACGTTGTCGGGGATGACAAATGTGGTGTATCCTTCCTTGTCGGCAGCTGCACGTGCGGCACCCTTGGTGGCGTCGGTCACAGCAACAATCACCTTCTTGGCCTCTTCCTTGCCGCGCTGTGCCTCGCACTGCTTCTTGAGCAGACGGAAAGTGAGGGCAGTTTCGGTGGTTGTACCCGACTTGGAGATGTTGATCACACCGAACTTCTTGTCCTTGAGATATGCTGTAAGTTCAGCCAGATAGTCCTCGCCGATGTTGTTTCCGGCAAACATGATAGTGGGATTCTTCTTGTCGCCCACAAGCCATGCGAACGAATTGCTGAGCGATTCAATCACCGCACGTGCTCCAAGATAGCTTCCGCCGATGCCTGCCACAACAACCACCTCGCAGTTGCTGCGCAGTGTGTCGGCGCAATCCTGTATCTTCTTGATGAAGTCCTTGTCGATTGACGACGGCAGATGGAGCCATCCGAGGAAATCATTGCCTGGGCAAGTGCCGTTTTCCAGTGCTTCCAGCGCTGCCTTGGCTTTGGGTTCGTAACTCTCCACCGCACCTTCTTTCAGAAACTGTGCGGCTTTCGTGATGTCTAAACTAATACTTTTCATTGTTTTTATGTTTTTGTACTTTTATGCCTTCATGTGACGTATATTAAAGTGTGTATCCAAGAAGGTTTTCACGGATGGCAAAGTTAGGGAAAAAAGGAGAGAATGACAATATTTTGTCTCAAAAAGAGATGTATTGCTATGTATAAAAAGCTATAGACATAAGCCTTTTTATGCGGAATTGTTGTAATTTTGCATCATCTTATAAGTATTAGAACGATGTTTGGAAAGAAAAAGAGATGGCACCTCCTGCCCGGAACAGAGCCGACAGAGCTGGACAAGCAGGTGATGTACTGGGAAAACAAAGGTAAGCTTGTGCCTACACGCGACCTGATAAGGACTCCGGAAGAAATAGAAGGTATACGCAAGAGTGGGGTAGTGAACTCAGGTGTGCTCGACGAAGTGGCAAAACAGATACACGCCGGCATGAACACGCTGGAAATAGACAAGATATGCTATGACTACTGCACGTCGCACGGAGCCATACCGGCTTGCCTCAACTACGAAGGTTTCCCGAAGAGTGTCTGCACGAGCATCAACGAAGTGGTTTGCCACGGTATACCAAAGGAGGAGGATGTGCTCCAAGAGGGCGACATCGTGAATGTGGACTTCACCACAATCCTCGACGGCTACTACGCCGACGCATCGCGAATGTTCATCATAGGCAAGACGACTCCGGAGAAAGAACAACTCGTGAGGGTGACAAAGGAATGTCTTGAGATAGGTGCGGAAGCGGCCAAGCCATACAGTTTTGTGGGTGACATAGGTCACGCGATAGAGAAACATGCGGAGAAATATCACTACGGTGTGGTGCGCGAGTTGTGCGGTCATGGAGTGGGAATAAAGTTCCACGACGAACCGGAAGTGATGCACTTCGGCCATAAGGGCACGGGTATGCTGCTTGTGCCGGGCATGGTGTTCACCATCGAACCGATGATAAACATGGGAACATGGAAAGTGTTCATCGATGCTGACGACAAATATGGTTGGGAAGTGATTACCGGAGACGAGAAACCGAGTGCCCAGTGGGAACACACATTCCTCATGACAGAACACGGTGTTGAGATATTGAGTGCATAAAAGAACATAGATGTATATGGACGGGAAAGACGGACACATATATATAATAGGTATAGAGAGCAGTTGCGACGACACGTCGGCGGCAGTATTGCGCGACGGTGTGCTGTTGAGCAACGTTACTGCCAGCCAAGAGGTACACAAGGCTTACGGTGGCGTAGTGCCGGAGTTGGCCTCAAGGGCGCACCAGCAGAACATTGTGCCGGTGGTAGATCAGGCCTTGAAACGGGCAGGGATAAGCAAAGAGATGCTTTCGGCTGTGGCGTTCACCAGAGGTCCCGGTCTTATGGGGTCGCTGCTTGTGGGAGTCAGCTTCGCGAAAGGTTTTGCCCGTTCGCTTGGAATACCGCTGATTGACGTAAATCATTTGCAGGGTCATGTGATGGCTCACTTCATAAAAGAGAGCGATGACGACACTTCCGCTCCGCCGTTGCCTTTCATCTGTCTGCTCGTCAGTGGCGGCAACTCGCAGATTGTTAAGGTAAACGCCTACAACGATATGGAGGTGCTCGGTCAGACGATTGACGATGCTGCGGGAGAAGCTATCGACAAGTGTTCAAAGGTTATGGGACTGGGCTATCCCGGAGGTCCCATAATAGACAAACTCGCACGGCAGGGCAATCCGAAAGCTTTTAAGTTCGCCGAGCCGCATGTGCCGGGAATGGACTACAGTTTCAGCGGACTGAAGACCTCGTTTCTGTATTCACTAAGGAATTGGGTTGCGGAGGATGCCGACTTCATAGAGCATCACAAGAACGACATAGCCGCAAGTCTGGAGTACACCATTGTGGACATACTGATGAAGAAGTTGCGCCTGGCTGTGAAACAGACCGGCATCAAGCACGTGGCTGTGGCAGGAGGCGTCAGTGCCAACAATGGACTTCGCAACGCATTCCATGACCATGCCCGCAGATATGGCTGGACGATATACATACCCAAGTTTAGCTATACCACCGACAATGCGGCGATGATAGGTATCACGGGCTACTA
>CAVKVO010000204.1:0-4563 GCA_963659575.1 Prevotella sp. CAG:1031 | reverse complement strand
CGCAGATGGCCGTACCAAGCCAATGTCATAAACACGTTGCTCAACAAGAGCAACAAAACAGTATATAATCCGCTCATCGTCCGTTACGCTTGCTGCCCGGAAAGGCGTGCATCCATGCTTGCGGCAGCCCGGCGACCGTCGCCCATGGCAAGGATTACTGTGGCACCTCCGCGCACTATGTCACCGCCGGCATATATCTCCGGACGTGAACTCTGCATACCCTCGTTGACAACGATGGTGTTCTTGCGTCCCAATTCAAGGTTGTCAATGGATTTGGGCACAAGCGGATTGGGCGAAACTCCCACGGCAACAATCACCTGGTCGGTGTCTATGGTCACCGTCTTGCCCTCCACAGGCACCGGACTGCGTCGTCCGCTCGCATCAGGTTGACCGAGTTCCATCACCTGAAGCACGGCCTGGCATACGGCACCGTTCTCGTCGGCTTTGTATTCCAGCGGATTGTGAAGTGTAAGGAAGTGTATGCCTTCCTCCTTGGCGTGCTTCACCTCTTCAAGACGTGCCGGCATTTCAGCTTCGGAACGACGGTAAACAAGCGTCACGTCGGCACCCAATCTCTTGGCAGTGCGGCATGAGTCCATTGCGGTGTTGCCGCCACCAACTACGAGCACACGCTTTCCGAAGTTCATCGGAGTGTCTGTTTCAGGATTGGCAGCATCCATAAGATTCACACGCGTCAGATATTCGTTTGACGACATGATGTTTATCGAGTTCTCGCCAGGTATGTTCATGAAGTTGGGAAGTCCTGCGCCCGAACCCACGAAGATGCCATTGAAGCCCTGCGCCTCAAGTTCCTCCACGGAAATGGTTTTCCCGACAATGCAGTCGGTATGGAAGTGTACACCTATCTTCTTCAGATTCTCAATCTCAACGTCCACTATGCGGTTGGGAAGTCGGAACTCCGGGATACCATACTTGAGTACACCACCAATCTCGTGCAACGCCTCAAACACGTGAACCTCATATCCGCGCTTCACAATGTCGCCTGCGAAACTAAGTCCGGCAGGGCCTGAACCCACCACGGCCACTTTCTTGCCGTTGGAAGGCGCAACTTCGGGCAAAGCTATGTTGCCGCTCTCGCGTTCATAGTCAGCGGCAAAGCGTTCCAAATAACCTATAGCCACTGCCTTTCCGCCAGTCTTGAGGTGTATGCAACGGCTCTCGCACTGCTTCTCCTGCGGACAAACGCGACCGCATACGGCAGGCAGAGCCGAAGTGTTCTTGAGCACTTTGGCTGCCGAAAGCAGTTCGCCGCGCTCAATGTTCTTCACAAACGACGGAATGTTGATGTTCACCGGACAGCCCTCCACGCACGACGGTTTGGCGCAGTCGAGACAACGCTTGGCTTCCATCACGGCCATCTCCTTTGTGAGACCGATGTTCACCTCTTCAAGTCTTGTCTTTGAGCGGTATTCCGGATCCAGTTCCGGCATCGTGACGCGCTCAATGGCCATACGCTCCTTGGGCTTCATGGAGGTTCTCAGCGCCTTGCGCCATTCGGAATCGCGGTCGGTAAGGGCAGCAATCGTCTCCCCTTCCTGCGTTTTTTTGCCTGTTGAGGTCTGGCAAACGGTCGCCTCCGGCTCACTCTTCATGCCTCCGAGATGCTCCTCAAAGTGCTCCATTTCCTCCTTTTCTGCCTTCTTGAAGGTACCCATGCGCTTGAACATCTCGTCCCAGTCAACGAGAGCACCGTCAAACTCCGGTCCGTCGATGCAGACAAACTTTGTCTTTCCGCCGATGGTCAGGCGGCACGCACCGCACATACCCGTACCGTCAACCATGATAGTGTTGAGCGACACGTCGGTAGGAATGTTGTAACGCTGGGTGAGAAGGCAGCAGAACTTCATCATCACTGGAGGACCTATGGCAAACGCCTTGTCGATGTGCTCGCGCTCAATGAGCTTTTCGATGCCCACAGTGACCACACCTTTCTCTCCGTAAGAGCCGTCGTCGGTCATTATAAGAGTCTCATCACTGTACTTACGCACCTCGTCTTCGAGTATAATCAAGTCTTTAGAGCGTCCCGCCAAGACCGAAAGCACACGGTTGCCAGCCTCTTTGAGTGCCTTTATTATGGGGAGCATTGGAGCCACACCCACACCACCACCGGCGCAGATTACCGTTCCATACTTCTCTATGTGGGTGGCGTTGCCCAAGGGTCCCACCACATCGGTTATGTAGTCGCCCTCGTTGAGCATGCACAGTTTCACCGATGACAGTCCCACCTTCTGCACCACTATGGTAACGGTGCCCCTTTCAGGGTCGGCATCGGCTATGGTGAGCGGCATGCGTTCGCCCTTTTCGCCAACGCGAACTATTAGGAAATGGCCGGCTTTGCGGCTCTTGGCTATTAGCGGAGCTTCTATTTCAAAGAGAAATACATTCTCCGAAAACTGTTGTTTGCGTACTATCTTATTCATAAAGTCAGTTGTTAAGTCAGTTGTATGACGGTTCTATAAATCGAATCTGCAAATTGTTTGCCAACAATCAATTTACCGAACCTTGTCAGAAAACAAAAAGGCGCAACGGACAACCTATGCCCACTGTGTGGTATGCGTTGTCCATTGCGCCTTTGTCTTGTCAGCGTAATATATGTGCTAATATATAAATGTACGCGCGTATCACTGGAAGTTGTTGTCGTCAATCATGTCGAAACCGCAGTACGGCACGAGGCACTTCGGCACCCTGATGCCCTCTGGAGTCTGATTGTTCTCCAGTATTGCGGCCACGATGCGCGGCAAAGCAAGAGCCGAACCGTTCAGTGTGTGGCAGAGTTCTATCTTCTTGTCTTCGGCGCGACGGTAGCGACACTTCAGTCTGTTTGCCTGATAGCTCTCGAAGTTTGATACAGAAGACACCTCAAGCCAACGCTTCTGTGCTCCGCTCCACACCTCGAAGTCGTAGCAGATGGCTGACGTGAAACTCATGTCACCGCCGCACAGACGGAGTATGTGGTAAGGCAGTTCCAACTTCTGCACGAGTCCCTCCACGTGGGCAAGCATTTCCTTCAAGCTTTCGTATGAGTGCTCGGGAGTGTCGATGCGTACTATCTCCACCTTGTCAAACTGGTGCAGACGGTTGAGTCCTCTCACGTCCTTGCCATACGAACCTGCCTCGCGACGGAAACAAGCTGAATAGGCTGTGCGCTTAATTGGCAGGTCCTTTTCTTCCAAAATAGTGTCGCGGAAGATGTTGGTCACAGGCACTTCGGCTGTAGGTATCAGATAGAGGTTGTCGAGGTTGCAGTGATACATCTGACCCTCTTTGTCGGGCAACTGTCCTGTTCCGTAGCCTGAAGCCTCGTTCACTACGTAAGGCGGTTGCACCTCCAGATATCCGCTCTTGCGAGCCTCCTCAAGGAAGAACGCTTCGAGTGCGCGCTGCAAGCGTGCCATCTTACCTATATAGAATGGGAAACCGGCACCGGTCACCTTCACACCAAGGTCGAAGTCTATGAGGTTGTACTTGCGGCAAAGGTCCCAGTGGCACAGAGCGTCGTCGCCGAGCTGCGGCATCGGACCGCCCTCTTTCACCACTACATTGTCCGATGCGTCCTTACCTTCGGGCACATCGTCGTTAGGTATGTTAGGTATTGAGCACAACAGGTCGCGCAGTTCCTTCTCTGCGCTGTCCATGGCTTCCTGCAAAGTCTTGTCAGTCTGCTTCAGCTCCGACACCTTGGCCTTCAAAGCTTCAGCCTCATCTTTCTTACCCTGCTTCATCAGACCGCCAATCTCTGCGGCCATCTTCTTAGCCTCCTGCTTGTTCTTGTCCAAGTCTTTCTGGGCCTCACGACGGCGTTTGTCCACCGCCAACACTTTGTCAATTGCTTCACGGGCACCTTCAAAGTGCTTCTTTTCCAAACCGCGTACTACACGTTCAGTTTCTTCACTGATCAGTTTTAGTGTAAGCATATACTATGTTTTTATGTCCTTTCGTAGGTTTAACGCCACAAAGTTACACTAAAATATTCAGAAAAAGGTTATAGGGTGGTTCTATAAATTACCACCGCAAAGTTTTTCACTCAACTTTAGATTACGCATTGGGAATCTATAGAAACAAAAAACCGTAAAAACACCCTGTGATGGACAAACTCTCATTCTTCGAGTTTTTGATGACATTTGTCTGCCCATTGCTTACGTAAGCGCGCTTACGACGCACTGTGCAGACAAACGCCATCAGTGCCGTTCCGGCACTTGTCCACCGCAGGGCGATAAACCACGCCTTCGGCTAAAAACCGCTGCGCATGGCCATGCGATGTACACAAGTCCTCTATGCTGCCTATAGCCTCGAAGAGGCCGAACCTCAGTAACCCCATGTGGAGTGAAACGGAACATGGGGACTTGATATCGTTGATAAAGTTGTACGGCATCTTCGAAGCCGATATTAGCGACATACACATATCTCCCCATGTTCCACTAACGTTCCACATGGGGTTACTGAGGTTCGGCCTCTTCGAGGCCATGCGCAGTAGGCGCGGCGCCCTCGGCTAAATGGACACAAGGTAGGAGGGTCGGCGCCCTCGCCGATCCCATCGCTCGC
>CAVKVO010000203.1:0-4582 GCA_963659575.1 Prevotella sp. CAG:1031 | reverse complement strand
GCTCAATGGATGTGTATATCACCAAACTGCGCAAGCATCTGAAGGACGACGACCAGGTGGAAATCATCAATATCCACGGAAAGGGTTACAAGCTCATCGCTCCCGAAGAGGAAGAGAAAGCGGAATAAAGTGCGAATAGTCAAGCGCAGACGGAAGCACGTAGTAGGCGCTGCGTCCCCGCTGCGCCCTTGGCTAAATCCATCTAATTGGCTCTAAGACACATCAATAACAGGTCTTAAAGTTACCATATGCGCAAGGGCGCAGCGAGGACGCAGCGCCTACTACAGACTTCCCTTTGCACCCCTTTCTGTGCACATAAATTCTTCACTCTTCGTTCTTCACTCTTCACTTTTTTCGTCTTGTCTAAAAAAAAACGACAAAATAAAATTACGGTTATGAAAAAAGTACGTATCTTTGCAACCGTACCGTATTATGCCATGTAATGTGGCGAGATTCGGGAAGTATAAAAAACGATAGGATAAAGGTAAAAAGACAGCAACAACACCGTATTCCATATATATGCTATAATATGTACGCACGTACATTATATACATATAGTATGGACTGTTATAGAGGAAAAATAGAAGTTTGATTAAATCATAAAAACGTAATGAAAAGACAATTAACTAGTATTTTGCTCTACTCTGCCATCTTAGTAGGCGGAGGAAGTACATTCGTGTCTTGTACTGACCATGAGAGCGATGCCGCGTACAACGCGCAAGGTTCAATTGCTGACGAGCTGAACAGGCAGGCCAACGACCTGCAGGAGCAGATCAACGCATTGAAGGTTATCCTCAATGGCGGTGGCGGATCTAAGGGTGTAGTTTGGAGAATCGACTCTCTGAAGAATGAAGTGGACGCAAACAAGGACGCCATCGCTTCTGCAAGCGCAGACGTTGAGTCATTGAAAGACCGCATGGATGACGCTGAGGACTACCTCCGTCACGTACAGGATTCTATCGACAGCAAGGCACAGACGCTTGCACTTATCATGCTGCAAAAGGAATTGGAGCTGAAGAGTCAGATTGAAGCTTGCGGCACGAACTGCAAGGCTTACACCGACTCTGAGATTGCAAAGATGAAGCAGATTACTGGCCGTCTGGACAGCATATCAAACCTGCACGAACTGAAGATCGCTGAACTGTACACAAAGTACAGCGAGATTGACGCCAAGGTAAAGCGCGACTCTATCCTGCTCGACGAGGTGAAGCAGGGTGTGGTTGACTTGAATACAGCCGTTAGCGAACTGAGCACCAAGCTCGACAGCAAGGTTGACACAGCCGACTTCAACTCTGTAAAGGCTAAGGTTGAAGAAGCTCTCGCACAGAGCCGGGCCAACAAAGAAGAAATCGACAGCATCAACGCTAAGTTTGCTAACTACGTGACCAAAGATGAGTTCAACGGCAGGATTTCTGAGCTTGAGGACGCTTACAAAACAGCTGACCGAGCATTGCAGGATAAGATAACAGCTCTTAGCGAGAAGCTGGACAAGCAGTTGAACGAACTGTTCAACGCTATGGTCAACATGATTACTGGCATTGAGATTCAGGCTACCGAAAGCCCCATCAGCGGCTACGAGAACCTGTCATGCGTTGGCGTTGAGGCTCACATCCTGGGCACATACTACGGCTATTCTAAGGATGGCAAGGTAAAGTTCCTCAATGGCGAAACCGTAATCTACGGCAACAACGAACTGCTCATCGACTCAGAGTCTGGCGAGAACGCAGGTGTGGTTTACGCTACCATCAACCCCTCTAACAAGGACTTCTCGGGTATCACTCTGAAGGTAGTGGACAGCCAAGGCAACGAGGCTCCTTTCACAGCCACTGTTGAGAAGAGCAACCGCATATTGAAGTACGGCGTAACACGTGCCGCTGGCAAGAGCAACCTGTATGCAGTGAAGATAAACCTCGACAAGAGCAAGCTCAACGAGGCTAAGACTTGGACTACTGACGACGCTGCTGAACTGAAAGAGGCTGCAAAGGACGTGCTTAACAAACTGCGCAATCCGGGTTCTGCTCGTTTGAACCTCAAGCAGATTGGCAGCTCAATAGCTGACGTGTTCAACAACCGCCTGACAGCATACGGCATTCAGGCTGAGCAGGAAGACACTGTGAACGGCAAGATCGAGACCCGTTTCATCACTTCAAGAATGAATCTGGCCGCTACAGCTCTCAAGCCGCTGTCTTACAACTTCCTCAAGGGTAACGCTAAGGTTGAGAACCTGACCCTTCCGCGCATACCGACTCTGGAGTCTAAGTTCAACTTCGATGACTTCCAAATCAACTGGACTCCCATCGAGGGCCTGAAGGATGTAAAGACTTCTGTGACATTGAAGGATATGCCCGACATCAGCAGCATCAAGATCGACGGTACTGTTCCTAAACCATCCGTGGACGCTAATGTTTGGATTGTTAACGGTCAGCAGATAGAGGGAAAAGTTGACAGTGCAGGCAACGTTTCGATTGACTTGAGTAGCTTACAGATTGGAACAAGTGTTACAGTCGACAACATTGATGTTAGCAACCTTAAAATAGACTACAAAAAGAAAGACCAGACTTTCGATGTGACCATCCCGATGGATGACTTCAACAAGATTGTTGAAAACATCAACGGTCAGGTGGGCAACATGATATCTAAGGTGGACAGCATCGTTGACAAGGTGAAGGGCTTCACCGAGAGCATCGACGGCAAGTACATCACTCGCATCAACAACTTCATACAGCGCATAGAGAACCGTCTCCGCACGGCAAACTCTCTGCTCCAGCCCGCTCTGTTCTACACCACAAACTCTGGTGCTTGGAGTCAGCTGTCACGCGAGGGCATCGCTCCTACCTACATCAAGCTTGATGGCGGCAAGGCTTCCACTATCTTCATCGCTTCGTCTTACAACGGCGAAATACTCTGCCCCGCATACAAGCGTTGCATCAGCGTGACAAGCAAGCCCGAGGGTGCTACCGTTAGCGGCGAGAACCTTGGCAAGACTGTAGGCACCGAGGACCGCAAGATCGGTTTCGAGGCCAACAAGCCGGGTGTATACGAACTCACCTACGAGGCTGTAGACTTCTCTGGAGTTTACGTTTCCAAGAAATTCTATGTTAAGGTCGTGGAATAATTAAATAAGACTTTTGCGGGTGGCAATCCCTTGTGGGTTGCCACTCCACAAAGCTCTCAAAACGTTTAAACAAGTTTAGAATATGAAATTCAAGAGTATATTACTGTCAAGTGCATTGGCAATGGGTTGTGCAGCCGTTTCAGCCCAGGAAGCTAAGACTGTAGAGGTGTTCAATCCTCATTGGTACGGCCAAGTTCAGATTGGTGGACAGTACACATTGGGCGAGATTAGTTTCGGCAAGTTGCTTTCGCCTAACGCCCAGATTGGTGTTGGCTACAACTTCAACAAGGTGGTAGGCGCACGCCTCTCTGTAAACGCTTGGCAAAGCCGCGCCGGACAAAACGTGGACGGTATGGACCAGCAGCGTTGGAAGTGGAACTATGTGGCTCCTATGGTTGACGCTACATTCAACCTCACCAACCTCTTCTGCGAGTACAACCCCAAGCGTCTGGTCACTGTGGGTGTGTTCGGAGGCGTTGGTGCCAACATCGCATGGAACAACAAGGAAGCCGCTACAGCCAACAACAACATGGCTGCTCACTACGCAAACCTCGCCAACTATACAAAGCAGCAGCCTCTGGGCTACCTCTGGAATGACGAGGAAGGCAAAGGCACCAAGGCTCGCTTCGTGGCTCGCCTCGGCGCAAACGTGGACTTCCGCGTGAGCGACAAGGTGACTGTGGGTGCTGAGGTTTCAGTAAACACCTTGAGCGACAACTACAACTCAAAGAAGGCCGGCAACCCCGACTGGTATTTCAACGCTTTGGTTGGCGTGAAGTTCGCCTTTGGCAAGACTCACACCACAAAGACCGTTCCCGCTCCCCAGCCTGTTGAGAGAGTGATTGAGCGCATCGTTGAGAAGCCCGTGCCCATGCCCGCTCCTAAGGAGGAGGCTAAGCCCGCTGAGAAGAAGCAGGACTTCCGTTGCGACATCTTCTTCCCCCTCGGAAGCAAGGCTATAGCATCGTCTGAGTCGTCTAAGATCAACGACATCGTGAACTACATGAAGGAGAACCCGGATGCCAAGATAACCCTGACCGGTTATGCTGACAAGGGCACTGGTAGCGACGCCATCAACGACAAGATTGCCGCCAACCGCGCACAGACCGTTTACAACGCTCTCGTGGCCAAAGGTGTGTCAAAGAGCCGCATGACTACAGACTCTAAGGGTTCTCGCGTTCAGCCGTTCGCTGACAACGACATGAACCGTGTGACAATCTGCATAGCTAAATAAGCTTCCAGACTTGAAACACAGGAACTAATAAAACGATAAACCGAATTTCATACTTATCTTCATCAAGATGTAGATAAAGCATGAAATTCGGTTTTTTCTTTCAAGGAAAATATGAATAAAAAGATTCTTTCAATAGCGTTAGCTTGTTTTTCAGGACTTGCAGCCCACGCCCAATACAACGGCAACGGGTATTACCGCATACAGAATGTGGTGACTGAAAGGTATATGTCGCT
>CAVKVO010000202.1:0-4621 GCA_963659575.1 Prevotella sp. CAG:1031 | reverse complement strand
AGAAACAGAAGACAAATCCGAAATCTGCGTAGCTTGGCTATTAGCGTCGGTGAGTCTTCTGTTTACTCTTTTCCGTATACTCTGCATAGCCAATTCTTTTCGACCTGTACGGACTTCTTCTATATAGAAGGTTGTTCCGTCATCATAACGCTTTGTATATACAATGACATCCTGACCGCGCTTATTGCGCTCCGTGTCAATGCTATCATAATTGTTTATCACATCGCCCACGTTCTCCAAGTCTTCCTCAGTCACAGGAATTTGTCCTTGTAGCCGTTCTTTTTCATCAGAATGGCGGTTCAATGCATGATTGATGGAGTTATTGTCAATTGTATGCTTGTAATCGCTTGTGATATTAACACCTTTATCCTTCAAGTCACTTATGAGTCTGTTGTTGGCATAAGAGATAGCTTTCTTTACCAAGTTGCCCCCAGCGGTTTTGGTAGCCTCTATCAAGTCTCTGATACTACCCTTGAAATATCCAAACAAAGGATTTTGTGAAGACTGCGAATTAGCATCTGCATTACCTTTCAGCGTGAACTTGGTTTCACTCAAACCATCAATGAGATTATCAACCATTCCAAAGCTATCTGAAACAGCCTTCTTTGTGCTGCTCACTACATCAATAGGCACTTCCTCCTTCCTTCTCATAATTCTAGCCACAAAGTCGATAGCTTCCGAAGCGTTGGATGTAAACATACCTGTCTTATAGTCGTAGGAAACAGCATTACTCATGCCATATCCGGCGTCTCGTGTTTTGTGAGGCAGCTTTTGGACTTCGGTCAGTATTGACAAAGCCTTCTTGGTATCAATATTGGCAGCATTCATTTGGGCGGTTGCTTTCTTTACCATGCCCTTGGCTTCATCATCAAACAATCTTTGTTTTTCGGCAGCAGATTTCACTTCTCGGCCAGTGAGGTTTGGATAGACCTCTGTAGGATGTGCCACACGGCCATCGGGAAGGGTAATATAGTATCTCAGTGGGCGATTGGTAATATCGCTCACCACATGATCGTCAGCCGTGGCCTCATACACCTTCTTCTCCTTGCCGCCAGCCGTCTCTTCCAGATGATACGGCACATGGTTCACCTTGTAGGCATCCTTCAAGGTAGCAAGCACTTCCTCCTTCTCTTCCTTGCTCAAATTTTTGCCAGCCTCGAAACGGACTGGCTTTCCCTTCAGCGAGAACTTGGTATGCTCAGCAATCTGCTCGTCATCCTCCCTTTTGGAGAAATCCACGTTCCCCGCTTCCGTTCTCGTCGCCTCCATGAACTTGTCGGAATCACTGTTGTTGTCGAACTGGCTGCCGTTCTCCTTCACCAAGTCTTTCACCTTGGCCTTGCCGTTGACAAGCAGGACAGCCTTCTGCGCGATCTCCTTCTTGTTGATGTCGGTGTTCTTGATTGTACGCTCACGGTTGGCGAGCATCGAATTGCTGTCAGTAAGATTACCCTTTGCGTCTACGCCAAGAGTCATACCCAAGGTCTTCTCGTCCACTGCGAAGTCACCGGTCACGGGCTTGTGTGGGGCAGGCACCTCGTCCACCAGTTTTCCCTCTGCGTCAAACACTGGCTGGTAGGCCGTGTAGTCTGTCAGCACCTTGTAGTATTCGTCGAACACGCCGTCGGTCGTGCGCTTGTCCATCTCGCGCATCAGTTCCTGGTTGGGCTTGTATCCCTTCTTGCGGCACCAGTCGGCGTACGCCTTCGAATTGACTGCCCACTCGAACCGCGGTACAAGACCGTTGTCCGCACACCATTTCACATAGTCGCGGGCGCGCTGGCGCATGTTCCATCCCGGCTCACTCTCGTTCTCGTAGAAATTGAAGTCGGCCTTCACCGAAGTGTTCTCGCCCCATTTGGCCTTGACCCTTCTGCCGTTCACGATGATGCCGGTGTTCTGTTCGTTCGTGAAGTCGCGGTAGTACTGGCAGTCGGTCGCCTTGCGTGCCGATATCGGCATGCCGCTGAGATGGAAAGGTATCACCTGCCGGATGAATCCCTGAAGCATGGCGTAGATGCTGTGGTTGGCAGAGACGCCCACCATGATGGCGCCGCAGTTGGCGTTGTATTCCGGATTGCGGTAGATGGATTCGGCAAACTCACGGGACACCGAATGCGAGTCGCTCAGCTGCAGACCGACGATCTTGTCACCGTCCATCTCGAGACCGGCATTCTCGCGGATGCGCTCGAGGACCCTCTTCTTCGCATCGCCCTTGGCATTCCGGTAGGCATCGGCCAGCTCTTTGGCGGGACGAGCCTCCGGCAGCATCGACATGTTTATCTTGACACCGCTCTTGCCGAAAATCAGAATGTAGGGTATCTCCTTGCTGTACGACTGCACTCTTGCGTTGCGCGCCGCACAGTCCCACATTATCTGCATGATGTCAAACACTTTCGTGATGTCAAAGTCAGAGAAGGAGAACAGGCGCGCGCCGCCTATCTTGTCGGCCTTGTCAAAGGTGTTCTGCGACACGTCGATGATCTCGCCGCTGTAGGGCTGGGCATCCTGCACCACCTTTGGCGTGCCGGTGCCGTTGGCCGAGATGATGAGCGAATACAGTTTGGCAAAAGCCTCCCCGCCACGCTTCCGGATTTCGTTCAGGCCCTTCGACCCGACAAGGTCGGAGACGTCAAGCGTATGCTGCAGCTCGGGATGGGTGGCTATCATGGCCACCATTCTGCTGACGGCGTTCTTTCCGCCGTTGCCGCGCTGCTTGCGCAGTTCTTCTATCTGTGCATTGGTCAGCGAGAAATCGTTGCCGCTGCCGTGCTTGCTGACAAAGTCCTCATAATACTCCTGCAGTTTTTCCTCCATCGCCTTGGCGTTGGCCTGCATCCGTGCAAGGTCGGCAGGGAGCACGCCGTCATGGTCACCCACAAGCCTTGCCACCTCGTTGATTTGGTCGACCACAGACTGCGGGGTAGTACGCTCGTCATACGGTTTGTCGGGCACGAACGTTCCTTCGCCGAAGCCGAAGGGCGTCACCTTCTTGCCACCGACCACTTTCTTCACGGCATCGTTCCATTTCTCCGTGACCGATGTCGCCCATTTCATGATGTTCAGGCGCTTGCCCTCCACAAAACACAATGGGCAGGCCACCTGTATGCCGTAGCTCTTCTGAAGCGTACGTAGCTCCTGTATCTTAGCCGGGGTCAGTTTCTTCCAGAACGTGCCGCCGATGTTGACCATCTCATTGAGTATCTGCGTGAATGCCTCGCGCTTGATGCAGTCGGTCGACAGTTCGAAGTTCAGCGGATACTCTCCGTTGGATACCAGCGTAGAGATGGCACGGACAATGCCGCCTTCATAGCGCTTGTACAGCGGAGATGTCTGCGACCATTCGTGGAATGTCTCGAACATGAAATTGCCGTCCTTGTCGACCATGTCCGCCACCTTCCCGGTCAGGTCATACCAATAGTCCATATTGTCGACAAACTTCTTGATGTCTGCCTCCTTCATGCCCTGGGCCGTCAGATGCTCTATGATGCTGGTTCTCGTGCCCTTGTGCTCATTGCCTTCGTCGTCTACGAAGTCCTTGTAGGTACGGTGGCTGAAGTCGATGTCGCCGGCACCGTCCACATGTACGACCGGCTCTCCCTGCTCGTTGCGCAAGTCTGCCCCCGGCATCAGACGTTCTGTGTCCGCCTTCTCCTTCACCGCCTTGAATGCACCCCTCACCACTTCCTCAAATGCGGCAAGCGCCTCCTCTGCCTGCTTCTGTTCTTCCGTTGCGCCGAGCGACTTCAGATGCCCGATGATCTTGTGCCATACCTCTCGCACCTTCGCAAGGATACCCGGATTGCCGTGCAGCTCTTGGGCAAGTCTCACCGCCATGTCGCGGTTATGGAACACTGCGCCCACACAGTCGGCCGTCACCTCCTCCTCGAGTTTCGCCTCGGAGTATTTCAAGGCACGCTTGTGCTTTACCGCGGCATTCCACCACTCCTCGCCCACGATCTTCTTCACCGCATCGCGGAGCTTCGCAAACTCAGCCTCAGAAGACTTGCGGATGGCATGCGTCGACTCATGGCCGAACACCGCCTCAAGCGGATTTTTCGCATCCCGGGCAATGTGTATCTCCTTGTTCTTGTAGTCGATATATCCGTTGTCCTCCAGCGTGTCGTGCCACACCACCTTGTACCCAAGGTCCTTGGCTATCGACTCCATCGCGGCACGCACCTTCTTCGAAATCTTACGCTTCGGACGCACAGGATTCTCCTCACGATAAGCATCGGCTGCTTCCTTGATGTCTTGTGTCGGGTCTTTGGACGGTTCAACGCCCTTTTCGCATCTTTCCTTTAATTGCTCTGCGCCATGCTCAAGCTCTTCGGCTTCACGTTCAAGGGATTTGATGGCGTCCTCTCTGCGACGCTCATTGATATAGTCAATGCTGACATTCTTTGCGTCAAGGTCATCGTACTTGCCGCCGACCTCTACGCTGCCGCCATTCTTTTTATAGGTCTTGGCGCGCCATTCCTCGGCCTTGACACGATATTCCTTGGCCTTGCCGTTAAGTCTGTCGTACGCTTCTTGCCAAGTCTTGCTTGACGCAAGGATTTCTTTACTCAAGTTTCGGATTTAGAATTTAAGCGGTTTGTGCATACGCTTTTAATGCTGC
>CAVKVO010000201.1:0-4622 GCA_963659575.1 Prevotella sp. CAG:1031 | reverse complement strand
TATCATTCTTTCGCTCTTGCGAGCGACTGGTACGCCGAGGGCGGCGTACCTCCTAGAACGAGATTTGCGCGCAGTGGGCAAAGCGGGGACGCTTCGCCCACTGCGCGCAGCGTTTCTTCATTCAAAACGATTCTTCAGTTTCTCTATCAGTTCCCTCATTCCTTCCGACGCACCCTTTTGTATGTGCTGGACATCGTGGCGTCCGGCGGCGACGACATTGTTGGGGTCTATCAGATAGACGGGAACGTTGGGCTTGACATACTGGACAAGTCCGGCGGCAGGATAGACATTGAGCGACGTGCCGATGATTATGAAAATGTCGGCTTCCATTGCAGCGCGTGCGGCAGCCTCCATCATTGGTACCGCCTCACCGAAGAACACGATGAACGGACGCAGGAGCGAACCGTCGCCAGCCTTTGTGCCAGGCACCACTTCGCAGTTGTCGGCAGTAAGAGTCTGCTGCCAACGAGGGTTGTCGGGGTCGTTGCTGGAACAAACCTTCATCAGTTCGCCGTGCAGATGTATCACCTTTGACGACCCGGCACGCTCATGCAGATTGTCAACGTTTTGCGTCACCACCGTAACGTCATACCTATCCTCCAACGAAGCCACGAGCCGGTGACCCTCGTTGGGCACGGCCTTGAGCAGTTCGCGTCGGCGCGCATTGTAAAACTCGGTGACAAGTGCAGGGTCAGCCAGCCATCCCTCGTGGGAAGCCACCTGCTGCACGGGATAGTTCTCCCACAATCCTCCCGCATCGCGAAAAGTACTCAGTCCGCTTTCAGCCGACATTCCGGCTCCTGTAAGCAGCACAACTTTCTTCATAATCATGTCCTTTCTTGTTGATAACGACCATTTTGGACACGCCAAAACGCCCTTTTAATAATGCACAAAAATAGTGATTTTTATGGAAAGGGATTAGCTTAGTCGGATAAAATACGTATCTTTGCACGCTTTCAATGTAATACATTAATAATATATATAGACAAAAATGGACAAACTGAGCTATGCTTTAGGCCTGGGTATCGGGCAGCAGCTGGCACAAATGGGTGCCAACGGCCTGAATGTGGATGATTTCGCACAGTCGATAAAGGACGTGCTCAACGGCAACAAACTGCAAATGACCCACAGTGAGGCGCAAACCATAGTGCAAGACTTCTTTGCAAAGCAGGAGGAGAAACTCAATGCGGAGCGTGCCGAGAAGGGCAAGGCCGCCAAAGAGGCTGGAGAGAAGTACTTGGCCGACAACGCACAGAAGGAAGGCGTGAAGACAACCGCCAGCGGACTGCAGTATAAGGTGCTCCAAGAGGGCAACGGCAAGCGTCCGACAGCCAAGGACAAGGTGAAGTGCCACTACGAGGGCTTCCTGATTGACGGTACTCTGTTTGACAGCAGCGTTCAGCGCGGTGAACCGGCAGTGTTCGGTCTGCAGCAGGTGATAGCCGGATGGACCGAAGGTTTGCAGCTTATGACCGAAGGATCCAAGTATCGCTTCTTTATTCCCTACATGTTGGGCTACGGAGCATCAGGCGCAGGAGCATCTATTCCGCCGTATTCAACACTCGTGTTCGACGTAGAACTCATCGCCGTGATGTAATCAACAGAAAAGAACAAAAACAAAACATAAAATGAAGAAACTGACATTCGTAGCCGCAACGGCTATCGCTGCCGCATCAATGGTTTCGTGCGGCAACTCCACTCCCAAGGCCGACCTGAAGAGTGACATCGACTCAATGAGCTATGCCATCGGTATGGCACAGTCGCAGGGTCTCAAGGACTATCTCGTGAACGGTCTCGGTATCGACACAACATACATGGACCAGTTTATCAAGGGTCTGAACGAGGGAGCCAACGCCGGCGACGACAAGAAGAAGGCAGCCTACTATGCCGGAATACAGATTGGACAGCAGATTTCCGGTCAGATGATGAAGGGCATCAACATGCAGGTGTTCGGTGAAGACTCTACAAAGACCATTTCTCTGAAGAACTTCATGGCAGGTTTCGTTAGCGGAACCACAGGCAAGCAGGGTCTCATGACTCCCGAGCAGGCTCAGACAGCAGCTCAGGCCAAGATGGCTGAGATACACCAGAAGGCTATGGAGACCAAGTATGGCGACAACAAGAAGAAGGGTGAGAAGTTCCTCGCTGACAACAAGAAGAAAGAGGGCGTGGTGACACTGCCCAGCGGAGTGCAGTATAAGGTGATTAAGGAAGGCACTGGCGCTATTCCTTCAGACACATCATGGGTGAAGGTGAACTATGAAGGTCGCACAATCGACGGCAATGTGTTTGACAGCTCTTTCAAGCGCGGCGATGCTCTCAAGCTTCGTTGCAACCAGGTGATAAAGGGTTGGACAGAAGCTCTCGTTCGCATGCCTGCCGGATCGGTATGGGAGGTATATGTACCCCAGGAACTGGCTTACGGCGACCGTGAGCAGGGCATGATTAAGCCTTTCTCTACTCTGATTTTCAAGATAGAGCTGATTTCTGTAAACGATAAATAATCGAAAATACAATAAATAAGGACGAGGCGGATTGGAAACATCCGCCTCTGCCGTTAATAAAAACTCAGGATTATGAAAAAGTTAGCATTGATTGCTATGGCGGTAATGGCCTCTACTGTGATGAGCACAGCCGATGCCGCCCCGAAGAAAAAGAAGACAGACGCAAAGAAAACGGTGGCTCCCGTAGAGCTGAAAACATCGTCGGACACACTGAGCTATGTGGCTGGAGTGAGCATGACAAACGGTCTCGTGCCCTATCTCATACAGTCGGAAGGTGTTGACACCGCCTATATGGCCGACTTCCTCCGCGGTTTCAACGAGATGATTCAGAAGGGCGACGACCCCAAGCAGAAGGCTTATGCCGCAGGATTGGGCATCGCATCGAGACTCAAGGGACAGATGGTGAAGGGCATGAAGACCGAATTTACCGACACTCCCGACTCGATAGAGGAGAACATCGTGTACAGAGGATTTACTGATGCACTCAGCAACGACACCACACACTTCACCACAGGCAAGGCTGAGGCTGCGTTCAAAGACCTGCGCGAGAGCAACCGCAAGGCAAAGGACGAGAAGCTGTATGGTGCAAACCGTGAGGCAGGAGAGAAGTTTTTGGCTGAAAACGCCAAGAAAGACAGCGTGATTACACTGCCCAGCGGACTGCAATACAAGGTAATCGTAAAGGGCGACGGTGCAGTGCCTACAAGCAAAGACCGTGTGGAGGTGAACTATGAAGGCCGTCTTGTTGACGGAACAGTGTTTGACAGTTCGAGCAAGCACGGTTCAAAGCCGGCTGTGTTCAGTCCTTCGCAGGTGATAAAGGGTTGGACCGAGGCTCTGACCATGATGCCTGTGGGCAGCAAGTGGCAGTTGTACATCCCCTACAACCTGGCTTACGGCGAGCGCAACATGGGACAGATCAAACCCTTCAGCGCATTGATATTCGACGTGGAGCTTGTTGGCATAAAGGATTCATCCAAGAAGGCAGAAACAACCGACAAGGCTGACGCAAAGGCAAAGACTTCCGGCACAGTGGCATCTACCAAGGCCGCTGCAAAGAAGGCTCTCAAGGCAGCAAAGAAAGCAGCTGCAAAGAAATAAAAACGGCTTTTGAACGGCTTCTGATGGTGGTCTTATTGTCATAGAGAACCGTTCGCAACAATTGAAACATAACAAAAGAATGGCGCGCAGGAGTGGCTTCAACCCTCTTGTGCGCCATTCTTTTTGTGCTTATTCAACATTCGGATTTAATCACGGTTGGCCGAAAGTGCGATGTATACAGGATACCCATGCTACCTATATGGCCTCGAAGAGGCCGAATTTCAGTAACCCCATGTGGAGTGAAACGGAACATGGGGATATGCGTATGTCGCTAATATCGGCTTCGAAGATGCCGTACAACAGTGACGTGGCCAGTGTGTCGTCTGTGCGGCATCTTCGAAGTCGAGAAATTTATCCATGATGTCAAGTCCCCATGTTCCACTAACGTTCCACATGGGGTTACTGAGGTGCGGCCTCTTCGAGGCCATTAGCTAAAACGTAACCATTCAGCTACCATTGCCCTTTCATGGCGCAAGGGTCGCTGAATAGCTTTCTCTTATTGATGCTGGTCGCGAAGAAGGTCGTTGACGGTCTTCACGGGATTGAACGTTGACAGGGGAACTTCCACGAATATTGTGTTCCAGTCGCTCATGGCACCGTTCCACAGTCCGGGCAGTTCGAGAGCCTTCAGCTCCTTGCCGTTCTTGCTCTTGCTGCTGATGAAACCGGTGGACTTGTCAACATACTTGGGCAGGTCAAACGGTTGTCCCTTGTAGTCCTTTACGGCGCAAACGAGGTCTACCGGGTTGAAGTGAGTGCCGTTGGTGAACATCTTTACATACTCCTCGTTGCCCTTGTCTATCTGACTGCTCTCAAGAATCTGCAGGCTTACCGTGCCGTCCTGGTTGTAGGTGAGGAACGGACCGCCACCGGGTTCACCCACATTGCGAACCACACCGCACACACGCATCGGGCGGTTGAGTTTCTTGCGTAGGTATGTCACCAGTTCCGCATCCTCAAGATGCTTTATGTCGGCCTTGCGGCAGCACAGTTCATGCTGCACAAAACGTATCATCT
>CAVKVO010000200.1:0-4647 GCA_963659575.1 Prevotella sp. CAG:1031 | reverse complement strand
ACAGTAAACTAAGACAACTATTAACAGATATGAGAAAATCTACTATTATTCTGATGGCAATGGCTATGATGCCGTCGTCGGGAATGTTTGCACAACGCATCCAGCAGACCTTGGGTCGCTCGGTGGTGGCTGTGACAGACAACAGCAAGCAGGATGTGCTCGTGAGTTGGCGCAAGTTGGCGCAGGAACACGACAGTTGCACATACAACCTGTACAAGCGTGCCAAGGGGAGCACAGACTACACCAAGGTGAACGCATCGCCTATCACAAAAACAAACTACCAAACCACTCGCTCGCAAGTGCCTTACGACACCGAACTGGCCGTAACCACAGTATATAAAGGTGTGGAGAGCGAGAAGAGCAGTCCGTTCCTTTTCAAGCAACAGGCGTGGAAAGACGTGTTTCTCGACATCAACTTTGAAACAGAACTGCTCAATCCCAATAATTATAAGGTGAAATTCGCCTGGCCGATGGACCTCGACGGCAACGGAGAGTATGACGCGCTGCTCGTAGACCGACTGTATGAAGGCAATTCCACGGCCGATCCGGGTTGCACCACTACCACTCACAAGTTGCAGGCGTACACTTTCGACGGCAAATGCTTGTGGACCATCGACATGGGACCCAACGTCATCATCGACGGAGGCCAGAACGACATGGTGGTGGCCTACGACATAAACTGCGACGGCAAGTGCGAGGTGATCATAAAGAGTTCAGACATGACCCGTTTCTGGGACTCCACTAACAACACCTGGGGCAAATATGCCAACGGCAGCTCTGTTGCCGACACCGACGGCGACGGTATAGAGGACTATACCAAGCAGTCGAAGCGCAATCCGCCGTTCTACATCTCCGTGGTTGACGCCAAGACGGGTGCTGAAATAGCCTGCTCGGAACTGAAATACGATGAGGTGCACGACGGTGTGGACACCTATACCCGCGACAACCGTGCCGACTACATGAACGACGGCGACGGTACGGAGTATGCCTTCATGGGCGGCCACTTCGCCATCTGCTATTTCGACGGTATCCATCCGTCGCTCGCAATGGAGTGTCTCGACCGTACAGCCTCAACAAAGACCCATCACAACTACGTGTTCGTGTGGTCGTATGATTGGAACAACGGCACTCCGTCCAACTGGCACCACAGTTACACATGGAGCCGCAACGACAAGACCCCTTGGCCGGCTGAGTTCCACCAGTTGCGCGTGGCAGACACCGACGGCGACGGCATCGACGAGATGCTTCAGGGCGGCTATGGAGTGAACCCCACAAAGGGCATGGTGTTCAGCGCAGGCATCGGTCACGGTGACAGATATGACGTTAGCGACATCGATCCCGACCGTCCCGGCATGGAGGTATACGCCATTCAGCAGTCAAACCTGCTCGGACAGGTGCTCTACGACGCCGCCACCGGCGAGCACATCAAGGAGTGGTATCTGCCAACGGTGTATGACGTAGGTCGCGGACGCTGCATGGACGTGGATCCCGACCACAAAGGCTATGAGATATTCTCGCTCTTGGAGAATCTGTACGACTGCAAGGGCAACGTGATAAAGGAAGGTGCCACTACCTACCCGATGGAAGCATCGTGGTGGGACGGCAATCTGCAGCGCGAACTGATAGGTACTCCGGGCGGAAGCGGCTACGGCAGCAACGTTATGATGATTACCTACAACGGCAGTCGCCTCATCGAGTTCTCCAAACAGAGCAGCTGGGCTGTACATGCCGGTTGGGCTGTGCGTCCTGCCTTCATGGGTGACATCACCGGCGACTGGCGTGAGGAGATAATACTGATGAAGCAGAACGCCGACACCAGTACTGGTATCGTGGGCTACTCCACCGACATCCCCACCGACTACAGCTTCTACACCTTGCAGGAAGACCCCCACTATCGTCTCGACTGCACCACTCGCGGCTACTATCAGGCTCCTTGCACCAGTTTTTATCTTGGCGAAGAGATGCCTTATCCGCCAGTTCCGCCCGTCATGGTGACAGACCTGCGTTGGAAGAGCGGTGCTGCGTGGAGCGCATCGGGCAGCGGTTTCACCTCGTTTGACCAGACTTCTGCCCAGAACTATGCCGACGGCAAGAGCGTAGTGTTCGACATAAGCGGCGACAACGCCTCAACCATCAGTCTGAACGGTTCGCTGAAACCCGGCAACGTTTATCTTATGGCTCCCAAAGGCCACGACTACACCTTCGGAGGCAACGGTACGCTCGACGGCGACATGGAACTGTGCAAGTCGATGCTCGGCACCGCCACCTTCAACAACAACCTCAACTACACCGGACGCACCATCATCAGCGAAGGAACGCTGTGTGTGAACGGCACCATAGCCGGTCCTGTTGACGTGCGTGCAAAGGGTTCGCTGGCCGGAGTGACCACAGTAAACGGCGCAGTAAACTTCGAGGGTGCTCTCAACTACGAGGGTTGCCGCCTCATGCCGGGCAATGCAGACAACAAGTTCGGCACAATGACATTCGGCAAGAGCCTCACCATTCCCGGCAATGTATATATAGTGGAATACGCGCAAGAGGGCAAATCGGGCAAGATCTTGGTCAACGGCGACCTGACACTCAACGGCACGAACACCTTCACCATGATGTCTGCCGACGAAAACAAGATTGCTGAAGGCAGCTATGTCATTGCCGAGTGCACCGGCACCCTTACCGCCAACGTGGCCAACATCAAGGCTCGCGGTCTCGACGGCATCAACTACGACTTCAGAGTGGACGGCAAGCAGCTCATACTCGACATAAACGGCACACGTGCACCGCAGGAAAACGTGGTTTGGACGGGCAACGACAACAACATCTGGGACTATAAGAGCGACAACTTCAAGACCGACGAAAGCTCTACCCCATTCGTTACCGACGACCAAGTGGTGTTCGACGACCAGTCGGGCAACAGAAACATCACCGTTAATGACCTCGTTGTGACCAAGGGCGTGACGTTTGACTTCGACAACGGCACCTACACCTTCTCCGGTGAAGGCGGTATCAGCGGCGAAGGCGGCGTGACCAAGAACGGCAAGGGTGAAGTGAAGATGGATTTGGCCAACAGTGACTACACCGGAGCAACCATTATCAACGGCGGAACGCTCACCATAACCAACCTTGCCGACGGCGGCGTGAAGAGTGCATTGGGCGCTGCCACAGCCAAGGAGGGCAACTTGCAGATAAACGGCGGCGGCACACTGAAGGTGGATGCCTACAACATGGCTACCGACCGCATACTCACCGTGACTGACACGGCCACTATCGATGTGGCAAACAGCAAAGGCTCGGTGTCACTCAAGGGCATAGTGAAGGGCAACGGTTATCTCGTGAAGACAGGTGCCGGACAGCTGAACTTCAACTACGCAGGAACCAACTCCTTCAACGGTTTGATAATGCGCCAGGGCAAGGTGTCTCAGGGCGATTGGCAGTCTACTTTCGGCAAGAAGAGTTCACCTCTGCTGTTCGAAGGCGGCGAGATAGAGATGATAGCCAACAACAGCATGAGCACAATTCCCGAATATACCTACAAGACCACGGTGCCTGAGGGTGCCAACGCAACGGTTGTAAGTTCGAAGCGATGCAAGATAAACGGTAGTTTCGCAGGCTCTGGCTCGCTCACCATATCGTCTGACGGTGTGCGCAGCGACATCGGTTCCGACTTCTCCGCCTTTGAAGGCACACTGAATGTGCAGGGCGGCAACTTCCGACTGATGAGTGGTGTGAAGGATATGTCCAAGACAAGCGTCGTAATGGCAGCTGCCAGCTATATGGGCCACCACAAATCAGGCTCTGGCGACCAGGAAGCCATCACCACAAAGCTTGGTTCCGTTAGTTCAACCGCCACCGACTGTACCCTTGGCAACGCCTCTGACACCTACGAAGTGGGCTACAACAACGCCGACGCAAGCTACAAAGGTTTGCTGAAGGCCAAGAGCGTGAAGAAATACGGTACCGGTTCGTGGACTCTGAGCACCAACGGAAGCACATCAAACGTTGATGTGAACGAAGGAACGCTCATACTCAACAACAATCCCGTAAGCACCAGTCCGTCTGCATTCACCTCCGGATCGGTGATAGTCAACGCCGGAGGAACGCTGAGAGGCAACGGCTGCGCTCCATTCGTAACGGTTAAGAAGGGCGGAACCATCGCTGCCGGCATCACGGCCTACGGTACGCTCAAGGCAACGGGCAACATCAACATGCAGGAAGGCAGTACGATGCTGATAAAGGTTGGTGTCAACGCCAACGGAACCGCCACTAACGACAAGTTTAAGTTCTCCGGAAAGGTGATACACACCAACGACACCATCCTGATTGACTATGACGGAGTGCGCGAACTGGCCGCCGGCGACAAGATAACCATATTCACAGGCACCGGAACCCAGAGCGGAAGCTACATTCTCAAGACCGTTTCGCCCTCAAATGTGAAGGTGAAGTGGGACGATTCGCAACTGCTTTCCGACGGTGTGCTCATCGTTGACGAGGTGACAGGCATCAACAAGGTCATTGCCGACGACACACTTGTGGACGTTTACTCCACCGACGGCAAACTCCTGCGCAACGATGTGGCATACGGAAAAGCCCTCGACGGACTCGCAAGCGGTGTGTATGTGGTGGGCGGCCACAAGGTTGTGAAGAAATAAC
>CAVKVO010000199.1:0-4667 GCA_963659575.1 Prevotella sp. CAG:1031 | reverse complement strand
TATCTGACAAACATGGACAAACTCGACTTGTGGAGCACTCTCGTGGGCGTTGTTAGCGTGGTGGTTATCGCCATAACGCCGAAGTTCAGCAAGAAGATACCAGGTTCGCTCATCGCAATCGTGCTGATGACGGTGGCGGCACTGCTGCTCAAGAACTTTGCCGGGGTCACTTCGATAGAAACCATCGGCGACCGCTTTTCTATAAACGGCACTCTGCCCAACGCGCACATTCCGGAAATGACGTGGGAAACGGTGAAGGGACTTGTGTCGCCAGCTTTGACGATAGCCGTGCTGGGCGCAATCGAGTCGCTGCTGTCAGCCACTGTAGCCGACGGTGTGGTTGGCGACCATCACGACTCCAACACCGAGCTTATGGCACAGGGACTGGCCAACATCGTGTCGCCGCTGTTTGGCGGTATACCGGCCACAGGTGCCATTGCCCGCACGATGACCAACATCAACAATGGCGGTAAGACTCCCTTGGCAGGTGTGGTTCACGCCGTGGTGTTGCTGCTGATATTCCTCTTCCTGATGCCCTTGGCGCAGTATATCCCCATGGCTTGTCTGGCCGGAGTACTTGTTGTGGTGTCCTACGGAATGTGCGGCTGGCGTTCGTTTGCAGCTCTGATGCGCAATCCGAAGAGCGACGTGACGGTGCTGCTCATCACATTCTTCCTCACGATAATATTCGACCTGACCGTGGCTATCGAGGTGGGACTGATAATAGCCTGTCTGCTGTTTATGAAGCGTATGGCAGAAACCACCGACGTGAAGGTGATTTCCGACGAGATAGACCCCAACGAGGATGCTGAAATCAAGTCGGGCAACCTTGAGCACCTGACCATTCCTAAGGGTGTGGAGGTGTATGAGATAAACGGTCCGTACTTCTTCGGTGCAGGAAACCGCTTCGAGGAAATCATGGCTGCGTTCGGCGACCGTCCGAAGGTGCGCATAATACGCATGAGAAAGGTGCCGTTCGTGGACTCAACGGGTATTCACAACCTGACCAACCTGTGCGAAATGAGCAAGAAAGAGGGCATAAAGGTGGTGCTCTCCGGTGTGCGCCCCAACGTCAACGCCACGCTTGTAAAAGCCGGATTCAACGACATCGTTGGTGCCGACAACATCTGTAGCCACATCAACATCGCCCTCGCCAAGGCAAAGGAGATTGTTGGCGAAGGAGAAAAGGTGGAAGGATAATAAGCAAGCGAACGGTCGTTTCGCCATAAACGATGCGAAAACCGTCGGTGTTTGGTCGCTTTCAACCGCAAATTTAGAATGGGTATAACGCAAAAATCCCTTGGCTCGAACAGCAAGCCAAGGGATTTTTGCGTTATGTGGATTGTTATTTTTGCGGTCTAAAGCTCGCTTTCCTTCAGTCGTTCGGCGTTTTCAGCCACGGTGAGAGCATCGATCATTGCCTGGATATCACCGCCAAGGAAGCCCTGAAGGTCGTGGGTTGTATAGCCGATGCGGTGGTCTGTGACGCGTCCCTGCGGGAAATTGTAGGTGCGAATCTTTGCACTGCGGTCGCCGGTAGACACAAGCGTCTTGCGGCGGTTGGCTATATCGTCAACGTATTTCTGGTGCTCACGGTCGTAGATGAATGTGCGCAGACGTGACAACGCACGCTCCTTGTTCTTAGGTTGGTCGCGCGTCTCGGTACACTCAATGAGTATCTCCTCGACTTCACCCGTGTTGGGGTTCTTCCAAGGATAGCGCAGACGCACACCGGACTCCACTTTGTTCACGTTCTGGCCACCTGCGCCTGAACTTCTGAATGTGTCCCACTTGATGTCACCCTCGTTGATGTTCACCTCAAACTTGTCGGCTTCAGGCAACACGGCCACTGTGGCAGCACTGGTGTGCATACGGCCCTGCGTTTCCGTGGCTGGCACACGCTGCACGCGGTGCACTCCCGACTCATACTTCAACGTTCCGTAGACGCTGTCGCCGCTCACGGCGAAGTCAATCTCCTTGAAACCGCCCACAGCACCTTCGCTTACGCTCGTGATGGACAGCGACCAGCCCTTGGAGTCGCAGAACTTCTTGTACATATTGAACAAGTCGCCGGCAAAGAGGGCAGCCTCATCGCCACCCGTTCCGGCACGAATCTCCATCTGAACGTTCTTTGCGTCCTCTGGATCTTTGGGCACGAGAGCCATCTTTATGTCCTCCTCGATGCCCGGACGCAGTTCCTCGTTGACCGAAAGTTCCTCCCTTGCCATCTCTTTCATCTCGGGATCGCTCTCGTTGGCCAGTATGTCCTTGGCCTCGGCAATGGAGTTGAGGCACGAAAGATATCTCTTCCGTGCTTCCATGATGTGCTCTAAGTCTTTGTATTCTCTTGTCAGCTTTACGTAACGCTCCTGGTCGGCAATCACCGACGGGTCGGTTATCAGTGTGGAAACCTCTTCGTAGCGGCTCACAAGGCCGTCAAGTTTCTCAAGTATGCTGTTGTTGTCTGGCATAAGTCAGGTTGTATTGTCTTTTCTGTGTTGGATTGAATCGTCTAAAACGTGGTTGAAACAGTTTTTAGATTGCTTGTTTACGTGTTCAAACGTGGCCGGAGACTGTTATTGGATGCACTCGTTCATGGATTAAACATAGCGAGAACTGCTCCGAACGATGTTCGCTTAATACTCAAACGTGCCGTATTCCGACTTGATGGTGAGGCTCTTCTTGCCTTCCTCAATGCGGCCTATCACCTGTGCGTCGATATTGAACGACTTGCTGATGGCGATAATCTTGTCGGCATCTTCGGGACTTACGTATATCTCCATGCGGTGTCCCATATTGAACACCTTGTACATCTCCTTCCATTCGGTACCGCTCTGCTCCCTTATGGTCTTGAACAGTGGCGGTATGGGGAACATATTGTCCTTGATTACGCGGCAGTTGTCGCCCACAAAGTGCAGCACCTTGGTCTGCGCACCACCTGTGCAGTGCACCATACCGTGTATCTTCGGGCGCAATTCGTCAAGCACCTTCTTGATAACAGGGGCGTATGTGCGGGTTGGAGACAGCACCAGTTGTCCGGCAGTAACACCGTCGAGACCCTCAATGGGTTGGTCGAGGCGGTAGTTGCCGCTGTATACGAGTTCGTCGGGCACTGCATGGTCGTAGCTTTCAGGATACTTTTCTGCAAGATATTTTGCGAAGACATCGTGACGGGCACTGGTCAGACCGTTGCTACCCATACCTCCGTTGTAGCTGTCCTCGTATGTAGCCTTGCCGAATGATGCGAGTCCAACGATTACATCGCCCGGACGGATGTTGGCATTGTCTATCACGTCGCTCCTTTTCATGCGGCACGTCACCGTAGAGTCAACTATTATCGTGCGCACAAGGTCGCCCACGTCAGCCGTTTCACCGCCAGTGGCATATATTCCAACGCCCATTTCACGCATACGGGCAAGCAGTTCGTCGGTGCCGTTGATGATGGCAGAGATTACCTCACCGGGCACCAACATCTTGTTGCGGCCAATGGTGCTCGACACAAGGATGTTGTCCACCGCTCCCACGCACAGCAAATCGTCGGTGTTCATGATGAGCGCGTCCTGGGCAATGCCCTTCCAAACGCTCAAGTCGCCCGTCTCTTTCCAGTACATATAAGCGAGTGACGACTTTGTTCCTGCGCCGTCAGCGTGCATAATGTTGCAGTATTCGGGGTCACCGCCCAGTATATCGGGTATGATTTTGCAGAATGCCTGTGGGAAAATACCCTTGTCGATATTCTTGATGGCGTTGTGTACGTCCTCTTTTGCAGCACTCACGCCGCGCATCATGTATCTGTTGCCTTTGTCCATAGTGTGGTTTTGTCGTTTGTATTTGGGTGGTTTATAGCTCACCACCGTGTTTTTGTTATGCTTTGTCCACCGTTAGTAATGTTCAAGGAATAACTTATTGTTCCTTCCCGTTCCAGAATTCCCAGCTTGCGAAAGCCTGCAGCAGCAGCATCTCAAGACCGTTCTTTGTGTTGGCCCCATACTGTTGGCCCATCTTCATAAACAGGGTTTCGTCTGGATTGTATATCAAGTCGTACAGGATATTGTGGTTGTCCAACGCCTCGTAAGGCAGATCCGGACACTCCTCCGTGTGGGGATACATACCGCAAGGCGTGCAGTTGACAATCACGTTGTATTCCTTCACAACCTCCGGCGTTATGTCCTTATACTGTATGGTGGATGTCTTTTCAAAGCGGCTCACGAACACCGACTCGATGCCCAGTGCCTTCAGACCATACTCCACGGCCTTCGACGCACCGCCGGTGCCGAGGATGAGAGCCTTCTTGTGATACTTTTCGAGCATCGGCTCAATGCTTTTCGTGAAACCGATGACATCGGAATTGAAACCCTTGAGCGTTACTTTCGTACCGTTGCGCACTATCTTTACCACGTTGACCGCACCGATGGCTCTCGCCTCCGGACTCACCGTGTCCAGATAGGATATCACTTTCTGCTTGTAGGGAATCGTGACATTGAGTCCGCGCAGTTCGGTGTTGGAGTCTATCACCTCCGGGAGAAGGTCGATAGTAGGTATTTCGAAGTTCTCATAATGGGCGTCGATGCCCTCGTCGGCAAACTTCTGGTTGAAGTATCTCATTGAGAAAGAGTGTCCGAGCGGATAACCTATCAAACCGTACTTGTCCATATAGCGTTAAAGTT
>CAVKVO010000198.1:0-4699 GCA_963659575.1 Prevotella sp. CAG:1031 | reverse complement strand
TGGACTTGGACAGCTCCGCTTACCGCCGACACAAAGAAGGTGCAGGGCAACGCCAACGGTGTGACCTTCGACAACGACTACATCTATCTGGCATGTGGTGGCTACGGCATGGTAGTGCTCGACAAGAACACTATGGTGGAAGGCAAGCCGAAGGTGGTGGCCAAGAAGCGTGCTGAGAACCGCAAGTCAGCCAACTATGTTACTCTCTACAACGGATATATCTACGTGGCATACGGAAGAAGCCGCTTGCAGATATTCCAGTTGAAGGACAATCCCGTAAAAGTGAAATACTAAATCTGATTTGAGATAGAATGCAGCCGCAGGTTGCGGCTGCATTCATCTTATCTTTAGGGTGGTTGCTTACAAGAACCACCTTCACTATCTATGGCCAGTATCAATCAGTTTATAAAAATACAGTCTGTATTCCTGTCGCTCTTGTTCATCGCAAGTGCAGGACGCTGTATTGCCCAAACCGACAAGCAGACATTCAGTCCGAAGATGCTGGTTTATGAAAACCTGAAAAACGAGGATGTGCTGCGTCTCTTCCAGAAACGCTTCATCCAACTCGACACTCTGCTGAAGCACCAAGTGACGGTGGCGTCGCCCACGGTGCGCATAGGTTACATCGACCACAGCACAGCAGACTACACCGACTCGCTGTACAGAGCCAAGACAGCCCACGAAACACTCGCCTTGGACAGACGCACGGGACTTGAGATAACAGGACAGGTGTATGCCCGACCTGACGAAGCCCTGAAAAACGTGGACGAAGAAGACAATGTGTCTATATACAAGGCGAAAGCCCAAGCCGAACTCGGTTGGAACATCATCAACAGCCGGTTCTATCAAGGCAAACAAAAGAAAGAGAAAATAACGCTCGCCAACGAACTGGCGCGTCTGCAACAGAAGAAACGTCTGTCGGCAGACAGCTACGACAAGGCCAGCGAACAGATAACGGACGAGTACAACCGATACATCGCCGTAACCATCGCCCACAGGTTGGAGAACCTCGACATCATGAACACGGCCTACCAGTATATGCTGGAGAAGGACCGCATAAGCAACGACAAGATGCTGAAGGTGATGAACGACAAGATGGAGGCTGAATACGACCTGTCCATCCTCTGCGCGTCAAAGGACATCGACAACCAACCGCTCTACAGGATTGTTCCCACACGGATCGACGTGGACACAACAACACTCTGGCAATACGTGACCGTGGAGAGCATGGACACACGCATAAGCGACGTGAAGGAGCGGATGACCGACAACGACAGTAAACTAACCAACTATCTCTCCACAACCCGACTGACCCCCTTTGTGCGGTGGTCGTCTTACTGGACAAGCAACAACAAGTTGAGCAACAACGCCGACGTTGGCGTGCGGTTCACCTTCCCCCTCTACGACGAGAGCGGACGCAAGAAGAAGGCTCTCGCCACGGAAAAGGAGATAATACGCAACGGCAGAACCTCCGACGTGACCACGCTCAAGATGGAGTGCGGCAATCTGGTGAAGAAGGTGGAGAACATAAACCGCGCCATAGCCACCGAGGCTTTCCACATAAAGCAGATGGACAAGTATGTGGCAATGAGGCACAACGCTTATAACAACCAGACATCCGGCTACAACTATCTGGCGAGAATGGAGGAATACACGGGACTGCTGGAAAGCATGGAGAGGCTCTACAAGCTGATGCAGAACAGGGCTCTCGCCATCATCGCCATACAAAAGGCAGCGGGACTGGACAACAACACTAAAGGAATATTCGTAGAGACAGAGCTATGAACGAGTTTCAACATAACAACAAGCCGCAGGAGCAGGAAGCAGTAGCCTTGCTCAAATCGCAGAACAAGAGACTGGCGAGGCAGCAGACCATCTATGCTGTGCTCTTCTTCGCTGTTGTTGTCGTGTTGGCATACTATGTATTCAACAGGACGGTATACGCCACCTACGACGGATACATAACCCTGGACGACAACAAACTGAGAGCCAGCGACGACTTGCTGATACTGGACATATACAAAGATGTGGGCGAGTCGGTGAAAGAGGGCGACACGCTCTATTCATACGTGCTGTTGAGCAACATACTGGGGCAGTATGACTTCAACACTCTGCCCTCAGTGGTGCGCGAGTCGCACGACATGGAACTGCAGGCAAAACTGGCTCGGGAGGAGATACCCGTGCTGCGCACAAAGCTGGCGGAACTGCGCAAGCAGCAGAAGGGTGAGCAGAAGGACATATACTTCGGTCTGACCGACAACACGCGCCAGAACCAACTGGCAGCCCAGATAGCCGAGACTGAGGAGGAACTGCGCAAGCAGATGAACAAGGTGGCGATATATGCGAGCATGAAGAACAGCACATGGTCGTTTATGGCCAACCGCAACGGTCACCGCATAGGCAGAATACCGCGCCAGGCTCTGGACCAGTTTCACAATTCGGGCACCGTACACTACTGCACCACGCCCAAGGACGCTTTTGTGACGGACATCAATGTGACGGAGCGTGCCATCGTGTTCAAGCAGGAACAGATAATGGCCATACAGCACAAGGACTATGAGGCGTGCCACTTGGGTGTCATAGCCTACGTGCCGAGCGACAAGGTGAAATATCTGGAGAGTCCGGCTGACGCTGACATCATAATCAACTCCGACGTGGTGGTCAAGGCAAAGTTGACCAAGGTGGGACTGCGCGTAGAGGAGATACCCAAGTATCTGCAAGGCAACTTCTCGCACGACGCCAACGCTGTGGTGGGCTACTTCACCTTCAACCCATACCAGCGTGTGCCGGAGTGGGCGATGACCAACAATCTGCCTGTGCGCATACGCATAAACAAGTTGAAGGCCATGTCTGACCCACGACCACTGCCCGAATACACCATTCCCGACGAGGAAGGACACACGCGCCCGACACGGCCCTACGTGAAAAGAAACGGAAAGCAAACGACGAACAACGACAACAAGAAATGATAGGATTAAAGACAACGAAGCGCGGAGACAAAGTGCTCGTTATTGACAATTATATCGACGTGGACAGCTGCATCGACATACAGGAGGACTTCTTCGACTGTGTGATGATAAAGGCCAACGCCGAGCAGACGCTGTCGTCCATACTCTATGGAGCCAGTCCTATCCTTTCCACGAAGTGCAGCTACAAGCCGATATTCGCCGCAAAGGCTTTGGACGACACGCCGAGAATCACCGACTGTCTCATCGACGCCTACACCAACGACTATGATTCGGAGAAGGTGTATGACGTGATTGACAACATCAGGCGCGCCACTCTGCACTACAACATCAAGCGTGAGGTGGTGCGACCAACCACTCCAAACCAGTTATTCTCCAACATCTGCCGCTATCTGCTCTCGCGCAACCAGCGCATTATAACGCACGAACTGTTGGAGAAATCGTCCACAGGCTACATCAATCCCATCTTTGAGCACTACCATGCTGCAGGTTTGTTTCACCTGAGCGAGATGTTCATGTTCAAGGAGACGATGCTTGAATACGGTGCTTTCCGCATCCGCAGATTCCAACTCAAGCAGCATCTCTGTCCTCACTGCAACCACAGTCACCTTATATATGTGGAGTGCTGTCCGCAATGCGGCAAGAGTGACCTGACGCTGCAGAACATCATTCACCACTTCAGCTGCGCCAACGTGTCGCCGGAGTCGACATACAACGTGGGCGGTATGCTCGTTTGTCCCAAGTGTCACAAGATGCTGCGCCACATCGGTGTGGACTACGACCGTCCGGCGGTGATATACTCGTGCAACACCTGCGGCAACTCGTTTACAACGCCTGTGACCAAAGCCATCTGCGCATACTGCGAGGAGACGTCGGACGTGAGCAAACTGGTGCCGCACGACGTGGTGGACCTGGAGATAACGGAGGAAGGCATAAGAGCTCTCACCGAGGGAAGCGTGATGTTCTCAAACTTCACCAACTACTACGACAACTTCCTGGAGTATGCCTCAATGATAAGGCGTATACGCCGTCAGTTGGTGGAGAACAACATCAACAAGGAATACACCATACTTATAGGTAAGGTGTGGATACTGGACAAGGAGCGGAAGACCATCAAGATAAAGGACAGCGTGCAGGCTGACCTCTGCAAGGCTTTCTTCACCCACAAGGTGTCGTACAACAACAACATCTTCTATGTGGCTGGTTCCATCTTCCAAGAAGGTGCGGACAAACAGGTGGTCACGGCGCAGTTCCGCCAAGACCTATCGGTAGGTATACGCAAAATAGCCAACAAGATAGAACCGGAAGAGACCATTTGCTACACATTCATGTCGCAAGCGAAGACCGAAGGTGAGAACTACGAAGCGTTCTTTGAAGACATGGCCTATGTGGCAGCTGTGCCCGACGACTACTGCGACTATTCGAGCGAACCGGTGGAAGAGGTGGTTGCTCCCGACATGACGCAGTTCCAACAGCATGAAGAAAAGATAGACAAGGACGAGTCGCGCACGATTCTCTACAAGAAGATTGTGGCTCTGCTGGTGTTCATCGCTGGACTGTTGGTGGCTGCCATCATCTTCGCAACCATCTGGCTCAACTACTAAAGAGAGAGTAAGCGATATGTTCTTAGACCTGATTGAACCCATCAACGAGTTTGTAGACTGGATCAGCACTCTCACTCTGAGCAGCATAGTGAACACCTATTGGTTTCTGTTCTTCATAGAGATGCCGCG
>CAVKVO010000197.1:0-4706 GCA_963659575.1 Prevotella sp. CAG:1031 | reverse complement strand
TCATGGACAACGGATGTCTCCACATGCTGTGGGACAGCAGCGTATGGGGCGAGCACACAACATGGCTCGGTGTAGCCACCCATCATAGTGGCCCCGTACTCCTGCCTTTCTGGTATATGCGCGACTTGATGGTGATGGTGTTGCTATCGCCGTTGGTTTGGTGGCTCGTCAAGAAGTTGCGCCTCGTCTATCTCGGGATATTGTTGGCGATATACGCCTTCGACATCCGTGTGTCGTGGATGAGCGGAACCCTCACCAGTGCAGCATTGTTTTTCAGCATTGGTGCTTACTTCGCCACCAAGAAGCAAGACTTCACCAAGGAGTTGTGGAAAGGCAGATACGTGATATATCCGTTGGCGCTGGTGCTGATGTACTGGCAGACCTACACGGGGTCGGTGAGGGGCTACGAGATGTCGAGGATGATATACCCTTGGCTCATTGTAGTGCAGAGTTTCGCCCTCATCATCGTTGCCACCCATCTCTGTAGCCACCGCAAGCTATACGAGAAGTGCAAATGGCTCGCACCATCCTCATTCTTCGTCTATGCCTCTCATCCCTTTATACTTGGATGGGTGATTGCCTTAGTCAATAAGATAGCCCCAATGGGCGACACGTGGTATATGCAGACCATCTGCTACCTCGTCGCCCCACTGCTATGCATAGCAATATGCGTGGGAGCATACATGTTGATGCGGCGATACCTACCGAGTGTGGCAAGCGTGTTGATGGGAGAGAGAAGATAGAATGTCCTCGGTCATAAGCCAATGCTCATGCCAGGCGTATTACTAAGCGAAGGCAAAAACAAAACGACTTGGTACGATATCAATACGTACCAAGTCGTTTTGTTTTTGGCTACTAAAATAGATGTTAGACGAACCGAAAGGAACTGTATACATATCCAAGCCATCGCAGTGATGCGCTTGGATGGCGCATCCTCTGCCCTACTCTTTCGTGTCTTCTTTCACATCTTCTCCCTCTGCCGGAAATTCGGCAAAGTATTTCATTTCGTGAAGAATCTTGTCGCGACGCGTCAAAATGTAGCTGCTGGGACTGGCAGAATTGAACTTGCGCGGATTGGGAAGTGTGGCGGCTATAAGGGCGCACTGCACCTTCGTGAGTTTGTCGGGAGTGCATTTGAAGTGCCACTTCGCCACCGCGTCGGCTCCATATATGCCGTCGCCCATCTCTATGGAGTTGAGATAAACCTCCATGATGCGCTGTTTGCTCCACGTGAGTTCTATCAATACGGTGAAATAGGCTTCAAGTCCCTTGCGAAGCCATGTGCGGCCCGGCCATAGGAACACATTTTTGGCTGTTTGCTGCGATATGGTGCTTGCGCCAAGTTTGCGCTTGCCCTCATGCTTTATGTTGCGGCGCGCTGCCCTTTCGATGGCCTTGTAGTCAAAACCGTGATGGGAAAGGAAGCGCTGGTCTTCGCTCGCCATTACGGCAACGGGGAGATTGGGCGACATTTCCTTCAGCGGCACCCACTTGTGATGCAGCGTTAGTTCCTTCCCCTCGGACTTCTGTTCAGCCAAACGGATGAACATTAGTGGAGTGAAATAAACGGGAATGAAGCGCAGGGCTACAACAGAAAGGATGGTGGAGCCCAAAAAGGCTGCCACCATCCACTTGAAAATTGTAAGTATCTTCTTAAGAAAAATCATCTTAAGAGTCGGTTTTCTTTATACTTCTTTATGTTGTCGCGTCTCTGAAACGCAGACATTATTAGAGAGAGCCGTTCTGAGCCTTCTGTATCATGGCCTGGCTTGCATACATGTAAACCTCCACACGGCGGTTCTGCTGCTGACCGGCTGCGGTAGAGTTGTCGGCCACGGGGTTGGTCTGTCCCTGTCCCTCAACGGTCTTAATCTGTGCGTTGCTCACGCCGAGACCAGTGAGATAGTTGGACACGGCTCTTGCGCGCTGCTCTGAAAGGGTCTGGTTCTTCTGGATGCTCTGCTCAGCGGTAGAGTTCTTCCATCCCTGGTTGTCGGTGTGGCCATATATGGCAACGTCGCAGTCGGTGTTGTTCTTCAACACAGAAGCAAACTTGCTCAGAGAGTTCATTGCAGAAGAGTTGAGCGTAGAACCGCCAGTGGCGAAGAGTATGCCAGAGTCGAATGTAACCTTGACAGCCTGGAGTCCGTTGGCGTCTGTCACTTCCTGCACCTGTGCGTTCTCAACGGCAGCGGCCTGTGCCTTCACCTTGTCCATGTGCTTGCCGATGATGGCTCCTGTACCTGCACCTACGGCTGCGCCGAGAGCTGCACCTACAGCGGCGTTGCCAGCCAGCTTACCTATAAGTGCTCCAACCAGTGCTCCACCGCCAGTTCCTATTGCTGCACCTTTCTGTGTGTTGTTACATGAAGCCAGGACAATGCCGAAGCTGAGAATCACTGCTAAAACTTTTAAACTTTTCATCTTTATAAATATTTACTGTTAAACCTAAAATCTTGATGGCTGCAAAGATAAGCCTTTTATTTGTTCTTGTCACAGTGTTCAAAGTTTTTTTATTACTTTTGCAGTCAAAAACAGGAAAAAACGACACAAAATGGCCAAAGAATTAAAAGAGTTAACAAAAAGAGCCGACAATTACAGCCAGTGGTACAACGACCTTGTTGTAAAGGCCGACCTTGCTGAGCAGTCGGCAGTGAGAGGCTGCATGGTTATAAAGCCCTACGGATATGCTATATGGGAGAAAATGCAGCACCAGCTGGACAGTATGTTCAAGGAAACGGGTGTGCAGAACGCCTACTTCCCTCTGCTCATACCCAAGTCGTTCCTCTCTAAGGAAGCCGAACACGTGGAGGGATTTGCCAAGGAGTGCGCCGTCGTGACCCACTACCGCTTGCGCGCCAAGGAAGACAAGAGCGGCGTTGAGGTGGACCCGGCTGCCAAACTTGACGAAGAGCTTATCATCAGACCTACATCTGAGACAATTATATGGAACACATACCGCAACTGGATACACTCCTACCGCGACCTGCCATTGATGTGCAACCAGTGGTGCAACGTGATGCGCTGGGAAATGCGCACGCGTCCGTTTCTCCGCACAAGCGAGTTTCTCTGGCAGGAGGGCCACACGGCTCACGCTACACGTGAGGAGGCAGAAGCAGAGGCACAGAAGATGCTGCACGTGTATGCTGAGTTTGCCGAACAGTGGATGGCTGTGCCGGTGCTGCAGGGCGTGAAGAGCGAGACTGAACGCTTCGCCGGAGCACTTGACACATACACCATTGAGGCTATGATGCAGGACGGAAAGGCTCTGCAGAGCGGAACGAGCCACTTCCTCGGACAGAACTTTGCCAAGGCGTTCGACGTGACCTATCTTAACAAGGAGAACAAGCCGGAATATGTTTGGGCAACGTCATGGGGAGTGTCTACACGACTCATCGGAGCACTCATAATGACCCACTCTGACGACAACGGACTGGTACTTCCTCCTCGCATCGCACCTATACAGGTGGTGATAATACCCATCAGCAAGGGTCCGGAGCAGCTTGCTGCTATCAGCGAAAAGCTCATGCCCGTAGTGGAGAAGTTGCGCAAGGCCGGCATAAGTGTCAAGTATGACGACGCCGACAACAAGCGTCCGGGCTTCAAGTTCGCCGACTATGAGCTGAAGGGCGTTCCTGTGCGTTTGGCAATGGGTGGTCGCGACCTCGAAAACGGTACAATTGAGGTAATGCGCCGCGACACTCTCGAAAAGGAGACAATGCCTATGGAGGGAATCGTGGAGCACATAGAGAAGTTGCTTGACGACATACAGCAGAACATCTTTGAGAAAGCCCGCAAGTATCGCGACGAGCGCGTTTACGAGTGTGACAACTACGAGGAGTTCAAGGAGCGCATCAAGGACGGCGGTTTCTTCCTCTGCCACTGGGACGGCACGGCTGAGACCGAGGCTAAGATAAAGGAAGAGACGCAGGCCACCATCCGTTGCGTGCCGTTTGCCTACGAGCAGACTCCTGGCGTAGACATGGTTAGCGGAAAGCCGGCTAAGTGCCGCGTGATAATAGCACGTAGCTATTAATCGCACACACAATACATCTACAAACAGCAATCCCCCGAACGAGACATCTTCGTTCGGGGAATTGCTGTTTCTTTGTGGACTTGCCAACATATCGTAAAAGTGGTATTTACGAATGGTAAAGATGTCGTCTACGATTATAAAGGTGGCGTTTGCGAGTGCCCAATATGCCACTTACGAAAACAACTGTGTCACTTACGAAAATAAGTATGGCATTTACGACTCGTAAAGGTGGCATTTACGACTCGTAAACGCCACCTTTACGATCATAAATGTGGCGTTTACAGTCCGAAACTAAACTACTTACTTTTGCTTACAATATTGTTTTAATCTTGCATATGCGCGCTTTATTATAAGCAAATGACCTTGTTTTGCTTACAGTTTTCGATCCCTATTTTATGAGAGCCGTGTTTACACCCCAAAAATGCCTAACAAAACATGGTGTATCCTTGGCTTTTCACGGCCTTTGCCTTAACTTTGCAACCCCCGGGCGGCGTTCGGCAACGTTAGAACGAGTTCTCGTTGCACTCACTGGCACCGGCTTTGCATAAGCCGGGCGGCGTTCGGCAACGTTAGAACGAGTTCTCGTTGCACTCACTGGCACCGGCTTTGCATAAGCCGGGCGGCGTTCGGCAACGTTAGAACGAGTTCTCGTTGCACTCACTGGCACCGG
>CAVKVO010000196.1:0-4722 GCA_963659575.1 Prevotella sp. CAG:1031 | reverse complement strand
GTCTGATTTTGGACGTTATTCAAAATAAAAGGCTTTAGGACTATATTGGTCGTGACAAACAGGTATGATATGAATGTAAGGACGTTTTCAGCTTCTTCCATAGTATGAGAATCATTTTTTTTGAAAGGAAAATGTTCTTTTTGACGATGTAATCGTAATTTTTATTTATATTTGCAGAATAAAGAGGAAAAGAACAGATTAGATTAACAAACTAAAAATAATCAAAGATGAAGAATTTCAAGTATTTTACCATGCTGTCTTTTGCTGCGATGGTATCGGTAGCAACTGTTTCGTGCGGTGATGATGGTGATTCAAATGGCGGTGGCGCTAATGGCGGTGGCACCGGCGGTAGTGAGCAAATAGACAATGTTGTCACTCCCGCAGCGCAAAAGGCGAAGTTGGAGAGCATTGCCAACGAACTTGCAGGCAAGGTTAATGCCAATGATTTCAGAAATTTCAAAGAAATAACCAAAGTCGTTGAAAATTCGGAAACGTCGGTCATTAAAGATTGGCTTGAGGGATGTCTTAACGCATGTGAGACTGGAAGTGTGGGCGACAGTGTATTTTATAAGTTGTATACGCTTTCCAATTTCACGGGTTCTTTTGAACTTAAAGGAAACAAGTGGGTGAATCAGAATGCAGATATTGACTATCTGCAGTTTGTTCTTAAGGACAATAGCGGCAATGACTGTGTACTGAAGCTGACACATAGCGGCAAGGAAACCACTGTACACCATGAGGTGTTTGATGAAAACGATTATGATTATAGGTATATAGGAGGCTATTGGGGTGGCTATTACGAAAAATATGTTGCTTGCAAGAATATAAGAAGCTACGCTGTTCCTGAAAACATCAATGTGACGCTTACACAAGGCGGTAAGACTGTTGTCTCCACTGATGTTCACACTACTTTGAATATTGGTTCCGGCGATGTGGATATTGCTCGCGACGGAGCAGAAGTGTCTGTGACGACTATTGTCAACGACTATAAGATTGTGCTCCAGAAAGCCCTTTACAGCAAAGGTACATCGGCTTCGGTGCCGTCGTTTGTTATGACAAAGGGCGGTGAAGAGTTGGTAAACCTCACGGCAAAGGCCACGGGTGACATCTCTGATTTGGACAATCCGGTGGTCAAGACAGCCAGCTTTGAGGTGAAAGTGCTTGGCGGAAAAGCGCGTGTCGTTGGCAATCTGACCGACGGACAGACCTTGCAGCGCAATTTGGAGAATGCCGACAAAAACGAGAGAAATGAAACAGAATACAAGAGGTATATCACCAACGCTAATACTCTTATTGATGTGAAGATGTATCTCAACAACAGCAACACGTACGGTGCTTACCTGCGTCTGCAGCCATTTGAAAAGAACTACTATTGGGGCAAAGAATGGGTATACAAGCCTGTCCTTGTGTTTGGCGATGGTTCTTCTTACACCTTTGAAGAGTATTTCGACGAAGTGACCTTTGACAATGTAATAAATAAGGTGCAGAATATCATTGACGATTTTGTCCGTATGTTCGGAAAATAAATAGCTTTTGAATAATATACCAAAGGGCGTGGCATGGTTTGTAGCCATGCTCGCCATAAGTAATGGCGGCGATATGGCCGCAGCGAGCGTGCCGTCCTGTGTGGGCGACACGCTTGTTCATACTTTGCGCAACGTTAATGTGCAGGGACGGCGCGTGCGCTCTTATGTAGGCAAGGTTGATGGTGCTGACGTAGTGGACATGAAACTCATGGAATTTATGCCGCAAATTCTCGGCAATGCCGACCCAATACATTACGCCCAACTGTTGCCTGGCGTGCAGACAAACTCCGAGTATGATGCGGGACTGCATATCCAAGGGTGTGAAAGTTCGCACAATCAGGTTTCCATCAACGGTGTTCCTCTCTACAATGTGGCGCATATGCTTGGCTTTTTCTCCGTCTTTAACGCCACGCATTTCTCTGACATGACCATGCGCAAGTCGCTTGTGTCGCCGACAACCCCCAACCGTCTCGGAGGAATGGTGGATATGCACACAGCAGATAGTCTCGTAAAAACTGTTGGCGGCGACGTTTCCGTGGGGCCTATGTCGTCGCAAGGCACGCTAAGGCTTCCGCTTGGCCGCCGAATGTCGCTCACGGTGTCGGCTCGGGAGGCGTATCTTAACCTTCTTTACGGTCGTTGTCTGAAAAATGATGACGACCAGATGAGCTATTCCTTTGGTGATTATAATCTTAGTCTACTTTTTTGTCCCGATGAGAGCAACTCGCTGTGTTTTGAAGCATATTTCGGTCATGACAATGTTGGGCTGAATGATGGTGACTATCTGTTCGATGCCCGTTTGCGGTGGGGCAACTTTATGTCGGCAATCCACTGGAAACATCTTTTTCCAAAAGGCGGAAGTCTTCTCCAAAGTGCATACTTCACAGGCTATCGCAGCCGCTTCAATCTGGACCAGAATAGTGTCAATGTCAGTGTTGTTTCCGACATTTACGACCTTGGCTACAAGGCTGTGCTGTCTGTGGGAGGACTGGAAACGGGTGCTGAAGTGGCGCGCCACTCCATACAGCCGCAGGAACCTCATGTGGTGGGAACGCAGAACGACAATAACGAAACGGTGAACAGACAGACCTCGGTAGAGGCTTCGCTGTTTGCTTCATGGCGCATCGGACTTTCCGAAGAGCGGTTGGCGTTGGAGTGTGGAGTGCGTACTTCTTTATATGCGTATGGTCGTTCCTGCTATTTCAGTGCCGACCCAGGCGCGACGTTAAACTGGCAATTGTCGCCGCTGACCACACTGTCTTTCAACGCTGGAATAAAACACCAATATCTTTCTCAAACGGGTTTCTCTAACATGGGACTACCCACAGAGTTTTGGTTTTCGTCAGGAGATACACAGCGTCCGCAATATTCTTATAACGCATCGGTATCGATGGAAACCTTTTCCAAAGAAAAAGTGTGGCGTGTTTCGTGCGAACTGTACTACAAACGTCTGTTCAATCAGGTGGAATACAGTGGCAATGTGTTTGATTTCATATATTCTTCCTATTCATTTGAGAACGCCCTGTTGTGCGGAAACGGCTACAACTATGGGCTGAACCTCATGGTGGAGAAGCGCAAGGGACGTGTCACAGGTTGGTTGAGTTATGCCTTTGGCAGGGCGTTGCGCCGCTATCCTGGCACAGAACTGCCCGATCGTTATCACGCTATACACGAAAGACCGCACGAGCTCAACGCTGTGGCCACCGTTAAACTCGGTCGCCGTTGGAATATAGGTGCCACTTTCGTGGCCGCTTCAGGCAACCCCTATACCAAGGTGGAGCGTTTCTATCTTATCAGTGACCATGTAGTGGCTGACTATGGCGAACACAATGCCGAGCGACTGCCCATGTATATGCGTCTGGACTTGTCGGTCAACTATGACTTCAGGTCGAAAAAAGGACGCAGGAGTGGACTCAATTTCTCTTTATATAATGTGACGGCTCATGAAAATGTTTTGCTTTACCGTGTGAAAGTAACGCGTGACGAGCGCGCAATGGCCTATAATCCGATGTCGTTTGTGGCACCGCTGTTACCTTCAATCAGCTATTATTACAGCTTCTGACAATACTTTTTTTATGCAGAGATTCTATTTCAAGCCGCTTGTTCTGTTGATTTTTTCCGCAGTGGTGTGCATCTCGTGTTCTGTATCAGGGGAAACCACGGGAACTGAGAGCTACGTCGTTGAGGGATGGATAGACAGTGGTCATTTCCCTATAGTGAAGATTTCCCGTACAATGAGTCTAAATTCCGGCGGCACGAGTATTGATTCTATTTCTAACTATATCGAACGGTGGGCAAGGGTGGAGGTGAGCGACGGAGAACGCGCGGTGATTCTCACCGGTATGCCCGACAAAACCAGTCTTCCGCCATACATATATACTACTGGAGACATGCGCGGAGAGGTGGGCAAGACATACACCTTGACTGTTGAAACACATGACGGACATCACATAGAGGCGGTAACTACCATACCGGAACCAGTGCGTCTCGACTCGTTTTCTGTTGAGGATGTTACCGGAATCGGTGATCGTTGGAATTTATATGGTTATACGCATTATCGTAAGAAGTGCAAACTGTTCACCCAAGTAGTTGGTTTGGACAGCGATTACAAATCGGCTTATCTGGGTTTATATGACACCGATATGATAGGAAACGATGGTAGGGTGGCGGTATACCGTGGACGCACGAATCTGAAAAAGGACTTTTCACCGTATTTCTCTAACGGAGACACCGTGCTTGTCAAGTTTTCGGCCATCGACAGCACGGCTTTTAGCTTTTGGAGAAGTTTTGAAGATATGGTTACTTTGTCGCGAAATCCATTGTTTCCTGTGACAAAGAACCTACAAAGCAATGTGAAAGGGGCGTTGGGATATTGGTTTGGTTACGGTTCGACATTTTATATCGTAAATTTGAACGATCACTTTGACGGGGAAAAATGGGAGGCGAAAGGGCAGGAATAGTTGCTTTTCTCCCCAGCACCGTTTTCTGAAGTTCTTTAGGATACAAGAAGTCCAAAAGAATCGGGTGTTCTTTTGGACTAATCTTTATTGTAAAGTACTGTTTATACCTGCTAATTTTTCCGCGAGCTTTTCTATCAGCGGCATTTGGCAACCGTGGCGGTGGGCTTCCTCTATCGGCTTTTCGTAGAGATAGTGCAGTTCCATGGGTTTGTGATGGTCGAAATCAAACTTCATGC
>CAVKVO010000195.1:0-4726 GCA_963659575.1 Prevotella sp. CAG:1031 | reverse complement strand
CTTCCAATGCCGCATACTGCTCATCGTAACTGAGCGTCTGCCCTGCTTGATGCACTTCGATGTTGGCTTGCCGCATGAGCTGAAGCGTGGCGTAAATCTTGCGGATGTCTATCTGCTGATGCCACGGCTGGTTGTAGTAGTTGAGCAAGTTGGAATAGTCGGCAGGCGTGAGGGCGGCAAGTTCGTCGGCACTGTATTCCTTCTTCGAGCCGAAACATATCTCATAGGCACGGTTCACCACATCGCGATAACTGTCGGGTTCGCTTACGAAGCGGTTGAGCACACCCAGTGAGCCTTCGGCATTCTCATAAATGAGGATGTTGGGCACTTTGCCTTCGCCCATCACTTCCGCTCCCATCTCGCTGCCCTCTATCTGGAACACATCTTCGATGGCTTGCTTGAAGGCGTAGAGGAAGGTGCGCACAGCGTCAGCATCAGACAGACTGAGCGTGTCAAGCGGTTGGATGTAGATGGCATTGGCAGTGGTCTCGGCAAAGAGCTTAACTAACTTTGTGCGCCCTGCCTCATCCGGGTTCTCGTCGGCGTGTTGCTGGATGTTGTGCAGACGGTCGAGGCTAATCCAGTCGCCAGTCTTTGTGTCGAGGGCAAAGCCATTGCCGTTGTCATCGTTCTTTGACTCCAGGATGTAGGTGAGGCGACAGGAAGGAATGTAATGCACATTGGCCAAGTGAGTGCCGTCGGCCGACAGTAATTCGCACTTGCTGATGGCCTTGGGGTTGTCGCTGGAAAAATAGGTCTTGGTCTGATAGTATTTGCGCGAACGCTCCTCTTCCTGACAGGTGATCTTTTCCGTCTCCGTGGCAATCATGTCTTGTTCCTCTATGCAGTAGCCTGTGACGAGTTTGGCAACTCCGTCAAGCGATTCACCTGTGATGAGGTCGGTGTGGTGGGTGGTATTCTCCATATCCTTATAGACCACCCCTGTCTTGGGATTGTAGAAGAACTTGTGGGGCAGAATGTCGGAGAGAATCTGCATACGCGACACACGGAACTTTCCACCATTATTATATATGATGTTCTGTGGACCAAACTCGGTAAGGGCGAGACGCTTGGGGCGACTGAGATATTCCACCTTGTCGCTCTTGTACTGCAGCAAGGCACGCTGCGGCAACTTCGTGAAGTTATAGCCTGGAAGGAAACCTTCGCTCGCCATGTAGCGGTAGGGATAGAACTCGTTTTCCTCACGGTTCTTGCCTTGGTTCTTTCCGAGCAACATGTCGCGGAGGTTCTCGCCACGCTGTTGTTTCATGTGAGCCTCCTGCTTCTCCTTAGAACTTTCTCCATAGATGCGGTTGTTGATGACAAGGCTGGCTTCCTCTATCTGCGTCTGAGCCAACTTATAGAGCGAACGCCAACGGTCGAGGGCATGGTCGAAATCGTGCTCGTAACTATTGAGTACATTGTCCATCCAACTGTCAGTGAACCAGTAAGGACGTTCATCTTCAAGACGCCCCTTGAGGAATGTGTCGTTCACAATCTTGGTGAATATCTGCTTTATCTGCTCCTTGCGTTCGGGGGTGAGCACAAGGAAAGCACGCACTTCCGGGCGTAGGGTGATATGGTTTACATCGGCATAGTCCACCAGTTCGGCGATGCCTTCAGACAGCTGCGTAATGGGGCAAACGGAAAGGATGGTGGAATGGAAATGGGTACGGAACAGTTCCTCGTTGACCAATTCCATGCGAGGTGCCTTCACTTCGCCCTTCACCATCTTCTCGGGATGGTTGAGATAGTAATTCTCGTGAGAGTTGCGTGGACGGCAGTAGGTATAGACCAAGGCCGCCTGTCCACTACGTCCAGCACGTCCGGCGCGCTGGGTGTAATTGGCAGGAGTAGGCGGCACATTGCGCATGCCAACCACCGAGAGGTCCTTGATGTCGATGCCCAACTCCATTGTTGGAGAACAATACAAGATGGGGAACTGTCCCTCACGGAATTGCTGTTCACGCTCCTCACGCAGTTCTTTGGCCACCTGTCCTGTATGGTCTTTCGCTTCCAAATGGACATCTTTCAGCGGAATGCTCTGGTAGAACTGCTGGAAATAGGCATTGGGCTCGCGGTCGAGCATCTTGCCGCCAGTAAGCGTGCGGAAACGAATCATGTCGCGACTGACGGTGCGCTGGTCGCCAGCTTGCCATTGTATGTACTCATAGCGAAGCTGGTATGTGCCACCATCGAACAGTATGTAGTCGGACATGGCGGAGAACAGTTCCGTCATAAACTCCACATAGTCATTGTCTGTATCTATGATATGTCCTGTGTGCTGAGACATGTAATCACGCACAAATATACCGAGCTTGCTGCGGAAACCACCACTTTCGAGATTGTCATTGCGACGACGCTGCGGACGCACTAAGAACATCTCTTTGGCTACGGCAATCTTATCAGACTCGTCGAGCGTCCAGGGATTTTTCAGTTTAGCACGAACCGCCTTCTCGATTTCCTTGACTTTTGTTTCCGTGCGGTCGTCGCAAGCTATACAAAGACGATGACGGAAATAGTCCATTATCTGCACAAGGAACTCTTCCTTCTCCTCATCGTCAAGTCCTTCGAGCTGGGGAATGTCGAACAAACGCTCTTCGATTATACCCTCGTGGAGATATTTGTAACCAATCTTCAGTAAGGCACAGTCTTCCAAGTTGGGCATGATGACAGTCCAGTTGCCTGCAAGGTCATCAAAGATGATGGTGGACAGATAACGTTCCATCACGTTGTTCACCTCCTCACGTGCCAACCTGCTTCTTATACCAGTCTGCTTGGAATAGCTGTCTATGTCGAGATGGAGATTATTCAAAACCAAATGGGCGATTTGCGAACTGTCAATAGGAGACGGTGATTCCTTCACTGCATTCCAAATGGCAGAGCGTATTTTGCCGATGCGGATGAAATCGTTGAAGTGACCAGCCTGAAGAGCGGCATCCTGACGGGCATCGACAAAAGTGAGCACCTTGCGGTCAGATTGTTGCACACCCAGTTGCTTCATCAAGATTATATCCTCATATGACAAGACTGTTGTCGCCGTGCTACGACCTTCACCGCCTATTCTTGCCAGTTTGAGATATTCCGACTGTCTGCCGCTATAGAGAGTACGGGAAGTGGGGTCGTATTTGAGTGGTGACGGCACAAATACGGCTTCTATGTAGCCCATTCCTTCCATAGGTGTGTTGGAACTGTATGCCCCCGTCTGGGTAATCCACATTTTCTGCGGAACACGTGAAGCATAAGCCTTCTTCAGTTTACGTTCACCTTTCTTGTTGACGGTAAACCATTCGGCAGGAACATCATCCGAATTCAAGTCCAACATATATTCATCCGTCGTCTCTCCCATATGAGGAATAACAATATAGCCGTCGTTGGCGTTGCCCTCATCGTCTGTGACGGCATAACCATCGAAATTGCGTGGATCAATATGGCTACCTGCGATTTTGACAACATAAAATTCATGACCGCTCAAACGGCTGAACACTACGGGATAGTACATCACCTTGGTATCACCATGTGACAATTCTTCGCAATAAAGTTTCTCCTCTACCGTGATGACGCGACTGTCTTGCTCACCAATGGTGGCATAGACATTTCCTGTCTGTGGAATAAACTGGTGTATCTTGTAAGGCAAGACGCTTGCTCCGCCTTGGAGATTGATATGGTTACACCAATTCAGGACGGCAATGATATGACTTTTGCACTTTTCTTCATTTTCGCCAACGGCAAGGCTCAGTTTTTTTGCCATGTCTTCGATGGATATGGGCTTGCCACGGAAATATTTCTTTTCTTTCCGGTTAAAATCCAATGCCACGTTCTGCTCCAGCCAGATTGCCGTGGGGTAGTTTCTTGCAACCTCAATATCTGTTGACTCGGGAATAGCATCGTTGATGCATTTGCGTAGCTCGCCTTCTGAAGGCTCGTCTTCATTGAGACCGATGGCAAGAGTTTCGTCAATCACCTGTTCCTTGGTATATGTGCTGCCAAATATGCAGGAGGCTACTTCCGCAACCTTCTCCCGCTGTTGGGCGTAAGTCATGCTGTCGTCGGCAACCATTGTGGCGGAAGTTCCGAAACAAAGCACATGCCCTGCTGCCAACGACTTGATGCGGCGTATGAGAAAGGACACGTCGCTGCCTTGCATGCCACGGTAGGTATGCAATTCATCGAAGACGAGGAAATGCAAATTCTCAAGGAAGCACTTGCGCAAAGTCTCCTCATTGCCGGCGCGCGTCATAAGAAGCTCAAGCATCATATAGTTGGTCAAGATGATGTTAGGCGGTGTCTGTTGCATCTTGCTGCGTGCCTCGTCGTTTTCCTGACCAGTGTATTTTCCAAATGTGAAAGGACAAGAACGGCCTGTTCTTTCTTCAAACTCAGTTTTGTAACGACTAAGTTCCTCTGCTTGTGAATTGATCAAAGCATTCATTGGATAAACTATAATTGCTATAGTCTTGTCCTTGCATGCTTCTTCGTGAAGCAGAACATAATTGAATATCGTTGCCATGAAGGTTCGAGACTTGCCTGAGCCCGTACCAGAGGTCACGATGAATTCTTTGTCTTGGCATCCTAACTCTATGGCCTCTTGCTGGTGCTTATAGAAAGGCTTGTCAAAGAAATACTCCAAATCTTTGTGAATGGGGAGCCCTTGGGCAGTAAGTTCTCTTACACCTATTCCCTTCTCAAAGTTTGGGTTGAATTGAATCAGAGCCTTTGGCCACAA
>CAVKVO010000194.1:0-4763 GCA_963659575.1 Prevotella sp. CAG:1031 | reverse complement strand
CGCTGAAACTGAAGCGCAAGGTGATAAACGACAACTACAAGTGCGAAATTGACGAGATGTATAAGGAATAGACAATGATAACAGCCGACCAGTTGAAGGACGTGTTGGAGCGCGCCGATGCGCTGCACCGTTATCTTGATATAGACAAGAAGAAGATAGAGTTTGAAGAAGAAGACCTCCGCACCCAGGCACCCGACTTTTGGGAAGACCCCAAGCGTGCCGAGGAGCAGATGAAGAAGGTCAAGGGCATAAAGAAATGGCTCGACGGCTATGCCGAAGTGCGCACCTTTGCCGACGAACTTCAGTTGGCTTTCGACTTCTACAAGGACGATATGGTCACCGAAGAGGAGGTGGACGACGACTACGCCAAGGCCGTCAAGGCCATCGAAGACCTCGAACTGATGAACATGCTGCGCCAGAAGGAAGACCCGATGGACTGCGTGATGAAGATAAACAGTGGTGCCGGTGGCACAGAGAGCCAGGATTGGGCGCAGATGCTCATGCGTATGTATCAGCGTTGGGCTGAGGCTCACGGCCACAAAGTCACCATAAGCAACCTCCAGGACGGCGATGAGGCTGGCATAAAGAGCGTCACCATGCAGATTGAAGGTGGCGAATATGCCTACGGCTACCTGAAGAGCGAGAACGGAGTGCACCGCCTTGTGCGCGTTTCCCCGTTCAATGCGCAGGGCAAGCGCATGACCAGCTTTGCCAGCGTGTTCGTTTCGCCGCTTGTCGACGACACTATCGAGGTGTATGTAGACCCCTCACGCGTCAGTTGGGACCTGTTCCGAAGCGGTGGAGCCGGTGGACAGAACGTCAACAAGGTGGAAACGGGTGTGCGCTTGCGCTATCAGTATGTGGATCCCGACACCGGCGAGGAGGAAGAGATACTCATTGAGAACACCGAGAGCCGCAAACAGCTCGAAAACCGCAACAACGCCATGCGCCTTCTCAAGTCGCAACTCTACGACAGAGCCATGAAAAAGCGTCTTGAGGCGCAGGCCAAGATAGAGGCAGGCAAGAAGAAGATAGAGTGGGGAAGTCAGATCCGCAGCTACGTGTTTGACGACCGCCGCGTGAAAGACCACCGCACAGGCTACCAAACCTCCGACGTTGACGGCGTGATGGACGGCAAAATCGACGGTTTCATCAAGGCCTACCTCATGGAATTTCCCGTCAACGACGAGCAGTAATGCCGTCGTTGCAACGCCTACGGTGCATTTGGATGGTCACAAAAGCATAAATGACGATTATACCATAACCTAAAATACTACAACTATGAACGACAAGAGCAAGGCTCGCCGCGCAGCCTACGAAAAGCGGCAAGAGGAGAATGGACGCAAAATCGTCAACTGGATTTTTGCCATCCTGGTGATTTTAGCCATCATTTTCATTGTTTATTCAGCCATGATGGCCTGATTATCGGCATGAGCGGACTTGAGATAGAGCACAAATTCCTTGTGCTCGACGACAGTTACAGGCAAAGTGCCAAGTCGCACAGCCGCATCCGTCAGGGTTATATTTGCAGCGGCCACGGACGCACTGTGCGTGTGCGGCTGCGCGACGACCGCGCTTACCTCACCATAAAGGGCCCGTCACTCGACGGCGGCCTTAGCCGATATGAGTTTGAAAAGGAGATAACGCTCGACGAAGCCCAACATTTGTTCGAATTGTGCGAACCGGGCGCGATAGACAAGGTGCGCTATCTCGTGGACTATTGCGGCCACACGTTTGAGGTGGACGAGTTTCACGGCGACAACGAAGGCCTCATTATGGCCGAAGTGGAACTGTCCGCCACGGGTGAAACCTTTGAAAAACCGGGTTTCATCGGTCGTGAAGTGACCGGCGACCGTCGGTTCTACAATTCCTATCTCACCAAATGCCCCTTCAAGACTTGGCGCGCCGACGCGCCACCAGCATCCCTATGACGGCCGCAAGGGTCACTCCCACGGCGTTTGCGGCCAGGTCGAGCCAGTCGCCGCTGCGCCTTCCGTTGGTGCAATACTCCTGAAGCAACTCTATTATGCCGCTCATCACTATCGGGGCGGCCCATGCGAGCACAAGGAGTTTTGCCTTTTCTATTGTTTTTCCCCTGTGTTTTCTCAGATATTCAATCCACATCACGCCGCACGTTCCGCCGTACATCGTGATGTGAACCCACTTGTCTATAAACGAAACATTGTCGAGTGGAGTGTGTGGTGGTGTGAAGAACGACAGATACCAGATTACTATTAAAAGGATAACCGTCAAGGGGTATTTTCTTACTAAATGATATAAATATTGCATATTACGTTGTTGTTTGGCGCAAAAGTAAGAAATGTTTTATACTTTTGCAAAATATAATAACAAAAACTACGCTATGAAACAGACGGATAGAGCCAATTTCGGCAGCAAACTGGGTATAATTCTCGCCACGGCAGGTTCTGCTGTGGGACTCGGCAACGTTTGGCGCTTTCCCTATATGGCCGGCAACAACGGCGGAGCGGCCTTCATCATAATCTATCTCTGCTGTACGCTGCTGCTCGGCATACCGTGCATGCTCAACGAGTTCATCATCGGGCGCCACGCCCAGACCAATATGGTGCGCGCCTACAGCAAACTTTCGCGCGGCACGCTGTGGGTTGCCGTGGGCATTATCGGCGTGTTCACTGGCTTCATCATTACGAGCTACTATGCCGTGGTGTCCGGCTGGTGCCTGCAATACATCTTTGCTTCGGCTTTTGGCCAGTTGCATGGCGACACCGAATATGTGAAAGCCTACTTCCAGAGCTTCGAGCAAGACCCCTTCCGACCCATCATTTGGACTGTGGCGTTCATGTTTATCACCCATTTCGTGATAGTTCGTGGCGTGCAAAACGGCATTGAGCGCGCCTCCAAGATGATGATGCCCACGCTTTTCATCCTGCTTCTCGTCATCGTGGTGGCCGCCTGCACATTGCCGGGCGCATGGCAGGGCGTAGAATTTCTGCTCCGTCCCGATTTCAGTGAGGTGACTCCGTCTACCCTGCTCGACGCTTTAGGCCAGACGTTCTATTCGCTCAGCGTGGGTATGGGCTGCCTCTGCACCTTCGCCTCCTATTTCAAACGCGACACCAACCTTACCCATTCGGCAGTCCAGATAGCCCTTCTCGACACGATGGTGGCCGTTTTGGCCGGACTGATCATCTTCCCTGCGGCCTTTTCCGTGGGCATCAATCCCGACTCGGGACCCTCTTTGGTGTTCATCACCCTGCCCAACGTGTTCAACCAGGCGTTCCACTCACTGCCCATCATAGGCTATCTGGTGTCCATACTGTTCTACGCCTTGCTCGCCCTTGCAGCCCTCACGTCGCTGATTTCGCTGCATGAGGTCAGCACGGTGTTCTTCCACGAGGAACTGAAGATCAGCCGCAAGAAGGCCGCTTGGCTCGTCACCATCAGCTGCTCCATCATCGGAGCGTTCTGCTCGCTGTCGTTGGGACGTTTCGACGGTCTCCAACTTTTCGGCAAATCCCTGTTTGAACTGTTCGACTTCGTTTCCGGCCAGGTGTTCCTGCCCATTGGCGGATTCCTCACCTGCATCTTCGTGGGCTGGTATCTGCCCAAAAAGCTGGTGCGCGACGAGTTTACCAACAACGGTACGCTGAGTGGCAAGTTCTTCAGCATCTATCTCCTTTGCGTGAAGTTCCTTTGCCCGCTGCTCATCCTCCTCGTTTTCCTCAACCAGTTCGGCCTGATCTGATTCTGGGAGAATGAAACGGCAACCACGGCGCATCAGCTACGGACTGTCCGACCGCAGGGCGGTTGTGGCTCTCGTTGCGCTTGCCCTTGTGGCAACGGTCGTCGTGAGCTATATGGGTTGGCTCACCGACAGCACCGAATCGCCGTCCGACTCCACCTCGGTGCAGCTTTCTTTCGACGCTGACGAAGCGCAGTCTGCGGCCGAACGGCAGTATTACAGTGTGAAAAACCGCGAGGCCCAGCTGTTTCCCTTCGACCCCAACACCGCCGACTCCACCACTTTGCTGCGCCTTGGACTCAAACCGTGGCAGGTGCGCAATATATATAGGTATCGCGCGCACGGGGGAGTCTATTCCCGACCCGAAGATTTCGCGCGCCTCTACGGACTCACCACAGGCCAGTTTCGCCGTCTCAAACCCTATATTCGCATAGCTCCCGACTTCCTTCCTGCCTCCGAAACAGTGGGGAAGTCCGCTCGAAAATCGTCCGACAGCGACCGTCTGTCCGACCAACAGCCGCGCATCAGCAAGATAACCGCCTCGGAACACGTTGCCCTCAACACCGCCGATACCACCCAACTGATGCGTGTGCCCGGCATCGGACGCTATTATGCCCGTCAGATAGTGCGCTACGGTCAGCGTCTCGGCGGTTATGTCAGTGTGGAGCAGCTTGACGAAATCGAAGATTTTCCCGTTGAGGCCAAGCCATATTTCACCGTTGAGGGACAGTCTCAACGGCGCATCAATGTCAACAAGCTATCCCTCGTTCAGCTCAGTCGCCATCCCTACATGGGTTATTCGCGTGCCAAAGCCATCACCGACTACCGGCGGTTGCACGGAAACCTGCATAGTCTCGACGAACTGCGTGCCAGCCGATTCTTTACGCCAGAAGCCATACGGAAGCTCGAACCCTACGTGGAGTTTTGAAAAGGATGAAGAATGAAGAATCGCTGCGCCCACTAAGCCTTCCCGCACATTGATTGGCTTTCCCTTCGGCCTTCACGCACATAGATTCTTCACTCTTCACTCTTCGTTCTTCAC
>CAVKVO010000193.1:0-4784 GCA_963659575.1 Prevotella sp. CAG:1031 | reverse complement strand
GATGCCATCCTTGATGCCAAGTATGGCGCGGTTGGAACTCCCGAAAGAGAAGCGTTCAGGAAGGAAGCTATCAACTATTGCGTAGGCCAGATAATCCTCGACGCAAGAAAGCAGGAACACATGACACAATCAGACCTCGCCAAGCGTGTGGGTACGGACAAGACCTATATCTCGCGCATAGAGAAAGGAGTGATTGAACCCGGTGTCGGAATGTTCTTCCGCATCATCGAAGCCCTCGGACTGAAAGTGGACATCGTACGCCCTGTTATGTAAGACAAAGGGACAACGCCAACGTTTCGCCCTCTCTGAAATCGCATATACCTCGGTATATACGCAAAAACAGAAGCCTATAGGATAGCGTACCCATGCAATCCTATAGGCTTTTTAGTTGCAACAAACAGAAAAAACAGAAGCCTATAGGAAGGTGTACAAGACGCTATCCTATAGGCTTTATCTATTAACTCTCCAATCGTTTCTTTACAAGCTCACCAGTTGCTTGTGCGTGTGCGGTCTGAGCAGGCGGTAGCACTGGGGATTGTCGCTCTTGTCCTTCAGGGCAGTACCAGACTTGCCAAGGTCGTAGGCGGCTTCAACGAGCCATGCCATCTTGAAAGCGGCGCGCTCGTAGTTGAGCCCTTCTGGCCTTACGTTGCTGATGCAGTTGCGCTCGCTCTCCAAACGTCCGGCGAAGGGTTTGTAGGTGATGTAAACACCGAGACTGTCGGGCGAAGACAGTCCGGGACGCTCACCAATAAGTATTGCAACCAGTCCGCAGTGCATCATTTCGGCAATGTCGTCGCCAAGAGCCACACGGCTCTCATGGGCAAGCACCACTGGACCAACGGTCAGTCCCAGTTCCTCCATGTACGGCAGGAAATTGGCAATGAGCGGCACTGCCTGTTTGTTCACCGCCTTCGACGACAGTCCGTCGCCAATGACGAGCAGCACGTCGGCACCCTCGTAGTTCATGTCCTTCAACTGCTGGCGACTGGCGTCGTTCAGTCGGCGCCCCATGTCGGGCTGGCGGAGAAACATGCTGCGCGACGACGCGTTGCTCGAAACCTCCAGTGTGTCAAGTCCCAACTGATGCAAGCGGTTGCCCACCTTTTCGCTTTCAAACGGCATGTAAATGGTGTCGCGCGCCCTGGCGTGTGCCAGAGAGAACTGCAGATAGTCGTTGGTGAGCAGACTGCATCCCGTGCGTCCCAGTGCGATGCGTGCGTCGGTAAACTGTTTGAGGTCGGCCCAAGGGTCGCATTCCACAAAGTTTTTTGTCTCAAAGGTCAGTGTCTTGTTATCCATATATCTCCTCCATTCTTTCTATTCCTAACAGTTTGTGACTTGCTTTCACGGGCAGTATGTTGCCCGAATCGTCCACCAGTTTCATGTCCATCAGCCACTGTTCAAACTCCGGGGCGTGTTTCTTGCCGAGCAGTTTGCGTATGTACAGAGCGTCGTGGAAACTGGTGCTTTGGTAGTTGAGCATGATGTCGTCGGCTCCGGGTATGCCCATTATGTAGTTGATGCCACCTGCCACAAGCAGCGTGAGCAGGTTGTCCATATCGTCCTGGTCGGCTTCGGCGTGGTTAGTGTAGCAGATGTCGCAGCCCATGGGCAGTCCGAGCAGTTTGCCACAGAAGTGGTCTTCCAGTCCGGCGCGCGTGATTTGCTTACCGTCATAGAGATATTCCGGTCCGATGAAACCCACCACGGTGTTGACGAGCAGCGGTTTGTACTTGCGCGCCACGGCGTAGCACCTCGCCTCACAGGTCTGTTCGTCCACACCGAAGTTGGCGTTTGACGACAGAGCCGAACCCTGTCCCGTCTCGAAATACATGCAGTTGTCACCAATGGTGCCGCGGTGCAGTGAGCGCACAGCGTCGTATCCCTCGTCGAGCATTTTTAGGTTGATGCCAAATCCGGCGTTGGCCTGTTCCGTTCCGGCAATGCTTTGGAACAACAAGTCCACCGGAGCACCGTCGTTTATCAGTTCGATACCGGTGGTAATATGTGTGAGCACACAGCTCTGTGTGGGTATCTGGTAGCGCTGGATTATCTCGTCGAGCATCATGTTCAGTTCCTTCAGCACCGGAACCGAATCGCTTGCGGGGTTGATGCCAATCACAGCGTCGCCACTACCGTATATCAGTCCGTCGATGGTGCTGGCAGCAATACCTTTCAGGTCGTCCACCGGGTTGTTGGGCTGAAGCCTAACCGACAGTCGGTCGGGCAGTCCGATGGTGTCGCGGAAACGAGTCACCACGCGGCACTTCTTGCCCACGAGGAGCAAATCCTGGTTGCGCATCAGCTTGCTCACCGCAGCCGCCATCTCGGGAGTGATGCCCGGCGACACCTCGGAGAGCACCTCCGTTGTGGCCATGTCTGAGAGCAACCAGTTGCGAAACTCTCCCACGGTGAGGTGGGATATTGGCCGGAACGCCTCCTTGTCGTGGGTGTCGATGATGAGTCGCGTTATCTCGTCGTCCTCATACGGTATCAGCGCCTCCTCCAAAAACCTCTTCAGCGGCACTTCCGCCAGACACATCTGCGCTGCCACGTGCTCTTCGCGAGTGCGGGCTGCTATGCCGGCCAATTCGTCACCAGACCTCAAGGGCGTGGCTTTGGCCATCAGGTCCTTGAGGTCGGCGAACTTATATGTCAGGTTTCCTAAACTTATCTTGTACATACTATCCCTTTTTGTTTTGATTGAAGTTACAAATACTCCTTGTATACATTTTCCACGGGTTGCCGTCGTGAGCATTCAGGCAACCCGTGGAATTGTTGTTTCGTTAGAATATCATCGGTATGAGGTAGATGCCCAGTGCGATGACTGTGACAATGATTGTACCCCACTTCCAGATGGCGTATTCCTTGTCCATCTTGGACTTCTCTTCAGCCGTAGGCTCTTCCACTTCGCCAATCTCTTCCTCAAGTGTGAGCATCTTCTGCTCCTTGTGGTTGGTGTAGAAGTACCAGAACACCACGCAAACCACACTCAGTATACCAGCAGTGTAGAGGGCTATCGTGTCGGCGTAGAACAGCATGAAGATGTACAGCACGATGGTCACGTAGCAACCGATGACACCGTAGGGAGCCTTGTACGGACGGCGCAAATCGGGATATCTGCGGCGCAGTCCCATGTAGGCCAGACAACCTATCATGTAGCAAACGGCGAGTGAGATGAGTGATACCGATGCGATGTAGTCGATAGAACCAGTGGCAATCAGTATGAAGTTGATGATACCCACCAGGAATATGGCGTTGTGCGGGGTCTTGTACTTGGGGTGAACCTTGCCCAGGGCTGATGGCAAACTGTGGTCGAGTGCCATAGTGTAGATGTAGCGTGCAGGTGCTGCGATACCGGGGTTGATGGTGCTAAGGTCACCACCGAAGGCGATAGCGATGCAGAGCAGTATGATTGGCATACCCACCAGTCCGGCTGCGCGAAGTCCTTCTGCGTATGGAGCGGCTGCTGTGGCAATCATTCCGTAGAACTCATGTGAAACGAGACCCACCAGGAACCACTGGAACAGGGCGTTTACAGCAAACACGAGGAACACGGAAATCTTCAGTGCGCGGGGCAGTGTGTACTGCGGATACTTGGTTTCACCACCTACAGACACGCAGGTCTCAAAACCGGTGTAGCACCACCATACCAGTCCGAAGATGTACATCAACTCCTTGAACGGCGGCAACTTGTCCATACCGAAACCTCCGAAGTACTCCAGGTGAATCTTTGGTATCATGTAGAGGAACCAGCAGATAGAGCAAGCCCAGAAGAAGAATATGAATGCTGTCTGTGCCTTACCCGACTGCTCGATACCGAAATAGTTGAGCACAAGGAATATACCTACCAATATACAGGCTATGATGCGCGGGTCAATCCACGAAATATCTACGCCAAACGCTCCCAACAATATGGTGAAATAGTTGGAGAATGCCAATGTCTCACCGGCTCCGATGGCCACAACCGACACAATGTAGTGCCATCCTGCCATGTTTGCCCACAAGCGGTTGAGTCCGCGCTTTGCGAAGTTGTATGTACCTCCGGCTTGGGGCAGTGCTGCCGACATCTCACCGTAAATCAAACACGGCCACACCGATATCAGCAAAGCCAAAAACGTAAATCCGATTATCCACGAACCCACCAGACCAATCTGCGATGAGCCGCACGTAAACAATCCTACTCCAACCACCGTACCGATGGTCATACTCACTGATTCCTTGAGTCCTAACACTCTTACCAGTTTGTTTTCTTCCATAACCTACTCCTTTAGTTGATAAATCCTGTTATTTACAATCCTTTTGTTTGTAATTCTTGTGCAAAATTAAGCATTATGTCACCATTTTGAAACAAATACTATCATTATGTTATTCAAAACAAACAAGCGGTTTACATGTGTACAGAAACCGCCTTAACTACACTACATATTGTTATCAAAACAATGGATTAATATACCAATTTGTTACTTCGTAACATTTTAAGAAAGCAAAGCGGCAGTATATTTTGTCGTTTCATAACGTTTTGCTAACGGATTGGACGTATTGAGTAACCTTGCGCAATTCTTTCGTCATGGATAGTTACCCAATAAAAACACGTTACTAATATATATAATGTACGTGCGCGTACATTATATATATCTATAGAAAATGATTCATTAGTACAGACGGAAGCTCGTAGTAGGCAAGACATAGGAGGTACGCCGCCCTCGGCGTATCATTCGTGCTCAAATGCAACAAACTCTTTCGCTCTTGCGAGCGATGGGATCGGCGAGGGCGCCGAC
>CAVKVO010000192.1:0-4808 GCA_963659575.1 Prevotella sp. CAG:1031 | reverse complement strand
AATCCTATGCATATTTGACCCAAATCCTATGCATATTTTTCGGCCGTTGCAACACACTGTAAACCAAACACTTGCAAAACCACCTTTTGAAGAAATCCCTTGATTTTGCACTCTGAATAAAACGAACAAACATAAAATCCCTGCTCACGGGCGCTTGCGATTTTTTCTAACAAATATTTCACGAATCTCACAGATGCTGCGCAAAGGAAGCATCCCGGACAAACATATTGTGGTTAGCGTCTCGCCGACCCTTAGCGCAGAATCAAACGCAGAGGGAAGGCACTGCGAGTAGGAGGTATGACGCCGTACCATACGCGCGTACATTATATATTATATAGAGACTCAAGTTTCGGATTACACCTCGGGAAGATATAGAAACAAAAACAGTAAAAACGATGTCAAAAGGACAAAAATCAATCTTTTGGTTTCAAAAAGGAACAATATGTGCAGCTTTATTCGTACATTTGTCTCACCAGAAAAGAAGTGTTGATACGACTTTATTGCTTTTCAGAAAATGGATGGAGCGTCGACTTGACCTCATGTAGCTACACCTCTGATGGAGGACGCTTCAAACACACTTTCTATTCTGTGGCGATTCCTTACAAAGATAATGAAACAGTAAAATTGTACAGTAAAAAGAGCGGAGAAAATTTTACCTTATAAAACTCAACAAGACAAATATGAAGCAGAGAATGTTCAAAAGACTTTGGGTTGTCGCTTGCGTATTACTTCTGTCGGAGGTGATGCTCGCAAGCAATCATCTAGATATAGCTGAGGCTATCAATAGCTTTAACAGTCGTTATCCGCGTGAAAAGGTATTCCTGCACTTTGACAACACAGCTTATTATCAGAACGAAATAATCTGGTGGAAGGCATATCTGTTGCGCACGGACAATGACAGTCTTGGAAGTCTAAGCCGAGTGCTTTATGTCGAGTTGGTTGACCCTATGGGTGAGGTATTGGAAACCAAGAAATGCCTTGTAGAGAACGGTTGCGCCAACGGCGAATTTCTGCTCAGCCGCTACACGCAGTCTGGTTTCTATGAGATTAGAGCCTACACACGCTACATGCTGAATTGGGGCAACGACTATGTTTTTACAAGAGTGCTGCCCGTGTTCAAGAAACCTTCGGAGCAGGGAAACTACTCGGAGCGGAATATCATTACACAGCCAAAGAAGGTGAGAAACGAACATGACGGACAGGTGGTAACGTCCAACGGCAAGCATTACACCGTGAGGTTTTTCCCCGAGGGCGGTTCTCTTGTCAAAGGACTGAGAGGACGATTGGGATTCGAGGTGACTGATGGCAATGGTATAGGTGTGAGCGTTCGGGGGTCAGTACGCATGGGTGGACAGAAAGTGGCCGCAGTGTCAACCGTCCATGAGGGACGAGGTGCCTTTGTATACACTCCGACAAATGAAAAGGCAATCTTGCGGTTGACATTCCCTGACGGCAAAACGAAGAACATTGATCTGCCAGAAGCGGCAGATGAAGGTTGGACAATGACCGTTGATGCCGTTGATGCCGACCGCATAACATGGCAGACTGCAACCACGAAAAAAAAGGACGCTGCGGATGAAACGGCTGTGATATTGATACACAACGGCAAAGCAAAGCCTGTGAAAAGTCCACTGATGCGCAGTGACATGCCGCCGGGATGCTCACAACTTGCCCTCATTGACGGTAGGGGACGGTTGTTGTGCAGTCGCATGGTGTTCAACTATCCAAGACACACTGTTGAGCAGGTAGAGGTAAGTGCAACGGACACCGCCATCTGGCCGGACAAGCAAATGACGTTCAATGTGACAACGGTGCCACAGTCGTCTGTGTCGTTGTCTGTTTGTGATGCCGAGACCCAACTTGCCGCTGAGACCCACAGCGCAGCAACATGGTTGTTGCTTGCCAGTGACCTCAAAGGCTACATCTGTAATCCTCAATACTATCTGGAAAAAGACGATGCGGAACACCGTATGGCCACCGACCTGTTGATGATGATACAAGGATGGAGACAGTATGACGTGGAGTGTATGGATGGAGTCAAAGACTGGGAAAAGACATTTCCTGTGGAACGCGGACTGCTCATTGACGGACGACTGAAAGCCTACACCAGGCGCAGCCGCATTGACGGAGCCAATCTCACAGTGACGCTTGTCAGTAGTCTGGGTAGTGTCCTCTCGGGAGATGTGACAACCGACAGCACCGGCTACTATGTCTTTGAGGTGCCCGACTGTGTGGGCGATTGGGATATGCGTATGCACACGACCCTCAACGACAAAGACCGTCGCTATTACATAACGGTGAACAGGAATTTCTCTCCGGAAATGGACGCACCACGAGTGGACATAGCGGATGACGACAGCCCCATAGTGCCCGATATGGTTTTCGCAGTAGACAGAGCACACATTGACAGCATTCCGATGGACTTACGCGCCCATTGGCTTCAGCAGATAGAAGTAAAAGGGAAGCGTGAATGGCGCAGCCCGAGGGAGTTTTGGGAGCGCGAGAGCCAAGGTGCGAAAAACGCCTCCGTGCGCTACGACATGGTGAAAGCGGCAGACGTGATTGCCGATAATGGCGAGGAGGCCCCGACACTCGTCGAGTGGCTGAAAGGCAAGAACGCCCTCTTTGACGGTTTCGACAACATCACCGGTGAACAGCGTGCCGAGAACATCGGTGACAACCTTTATGGCGACGGTCCGACCTATGGCGGAACGGGGATTATATGGATGGTGAATAACTGGTTTGTCTGCGGTACTGGTATACATTCCCATGGCCTCAAGGATATGACAGCCAACAAGCAGCTGGCCGCCAACGATGTGCATATTCCCTATGACATAAGCGAAGTTCGCTCGGTATACATCTCAACAGCAACCGACGACTGGAAAAGGTTGCTCGCTGCTCCACAGTTTGAAGGGAATCACTACACCACCATTTTCATCTACACCAAGCCTTACACCCAGACAGGAAGGCGAAAAGGCGAGCGACGCACCACTTTCAAGGCTTACAGCATCCCCGAAGACTACAGCAGAATGATGGCACTTATGGGAGCCGACATTGACGGCGGTGACTATCGCCGCACGCTGTATTGGAATCCCAATGTGGAACTTGATTCGGACGGACGAGCCAAGGTGCAGTTCAAAAACAATTCCACATGCCGTCACATGACCGTGTCTGTAGCAGGCTTTACAAAAGACGGAAGACCGGTCGTTAAGTGACGGGAAAAACAAATTAGTACAATTCCGGTTTATATTTTTCTTTTGAAAAGAGAGCATAGCGGGCTAAAGATTTTCTTCTGCGGCAAGAAACGAAGAACATTGGTGCGGGATCCGCGTTTTCTTGCCGCTATCGGCAAGAAAAGAACTATCTTTGCATAAGACAACGTTTTACGCCAATAAGCTATGGAATACGTATCAACGAAAATATATGCCGAAGCGCATGGTCTGTCGGAAAGGACTGTGCGGAACTATTGTGTTCAAGGGAAGATAGCCGATGCGAAACTGGTGGGAAAGACGTGGAGCGTTCCCGCTGACGCGCCGTTGCCGTCAAGAAAGAACGCAAGGGTCGCTGTGTCTCCCCTTCTGCGTATGCTGAAGGAACAGAAAGACTGCAAACTGAAAGGCGGCATCTACCACCGTACACAGATTGACTTGACATACAACTCCAATCATATCGAGGGTAGCAGACTCACCAAAGAGCAAACCCGATATATCTTTGAAACCAACACCATCGGCATTTCTGACGACGCAATCAATGTTGACGACATTATCGAAACGACAAACCATTTCCGGTGTATAGACTTTATTATCGACCATGCGAAGGAGCCTCTTACAGAAGCGATGATCAAGCAACTGCACGGAATGCTGAAATCGGGAACTTCAGACGCTGACAAATCGTGGTTTGCCGTGGGCGACTACAAACGACTGCCGAATGAAGTTGGCGGCATCGAAACAGTGGAACCTAAACTCGTGGGGAAATCTATCAGAGCGTTGCTTAAAGAGTATAAAGGCAAACGGAACGTTTCTTTCGAGGATATCCTTGACTTCCACCAGCGTTTTGAAACCATACACCCTTTTCAAGACGGGAACGGACGTGTTGGGCGATTGCTGATGTTCAAGGAATGTCTGAATCACGGCATCGTGCCATTTATCATCACCGACGAACTGAAGATGTTTTATTACCGCGGTTTGCATGAGTGGAACCATGTGCCGGAATATCTCACCGACACTTGCCTTACCGCGCAAGACCATTACAAGGCTTTGCTCGATTATTTCAAGATAAGATATTGATACGGAAGTCAAAGTCATTACGAAAAAAAACACATATTCACCGTAATATTTTACGTGAAAAACATTCGTATTTCTGCTCAAGTTATTTTTTGAACATTACTTAGTAAGTTTTTTATTTCCGTAACGCCCTTACCCATAGCTTGTGCAATAACTTCTATGGACATTCCATTGGCCAACATAACTTGAGCCATAGACTTGAGCTGGTTGTCCTTCTCTGTCAACTCCTTTTTCGCTTCTTCCAGCTCCTGTTTCTTCATCATTAGCTCGGTATCTCTGTTTTCGATGGCAGAGAAGTACTCGTCCTCCACGTTCATGTTGAACACCGAATCGTAAATCGGGTTGGGTACATTGATTATCATATTCTCGTCATCCAGTCTTCTATTTTTAAGGCTTCTATTTGGGTCAAGAGGTCAGATACCTTGCCCCCTTTCCTTAGAGTTTCAATAAGCTTTTTATTTCCTCAACGTCCTTACCCATAGCTTGTGCAATAACTTCTATGGACATTCCATTGGCCAACATAAC
>CAVKVO010000191.1:0-4821 GCA_963659575.1 Prevotella sp. CAG:1031 | reverse complement strand
CGCCGGCTATGTAGCTAACGTCGTCGATGCAGAGCATGAAGCCACCTTCAACTGTTATGTGGTGGATAGCGAAGTTGGTTGCGCCTGCAGGCACGTCGAACGATACTTCAGTCCACTCGTTCTTGTCGATAATCACAGTGTCAACAGGCACAAACGTCGAGGTGTCAGCACCGCCGTCTGTAGCGTAGCACAGAACAACTGTCTCAGGATAGTTGCTGTTTGTTTCGCCCTGGTTGATAGCATAGAACTTAATGGTCTGCTTGTCGCCAGAGAGTGCCGGGCTAATCAGCCAGTTGTCAGCGTCGGGGAATCCGCCGTCAGTACCAGTGGCATAGATAGCGGCTGCATACTTCTTGCCAGAGTGAGGAGCAAGAGTCGGGTTGCTTGCGCTGCATCCGTCAAACAGAGCGTCCGGCTCCCAGATTTCGAATGCGAACGCTTCGCCCTGGTGACCATAGCTGTAACTGGTGAAGATAGAACCGGTGAGACCCTTGTCGCCATCGTAGCAAGTCCAGTCGCCGAACTTGTCGATGCTCCATGTAGCATACTGCTCGAAGTCTTCGGTTACGCTCATCTTAGACTCTGCCGGAGCGGTCCAAGACACTTCTGCGGTGCGTCCGCTCGGTGTGGCAGAAGCCGATGCAGGAGCGGGCTTGGTAGATGTGATCAGTGCAAGTGTAGCAGAAGCGGTGTTGTCGTCGGGGTTGAGGTCGTTAGCGAAGTCAACAACTGCCTTCAGTTCAACAGAGCTGTTCTCGTCAAACACGTCTGTCTTGTAGGCAAACTCAAACGTCTTGCTCTCAAACGAAGCGATAGGTTCGGTCACTTCCTTGGTGTCGATGAGCGTATTGCCAGCATACAGTTTGATGGTGTAGGCCGAAGCAACGTTCTCACCATAGTTGGTAACAGTCACGTTCACATTGGCGATGTTGCCCTTCTTCACGCTTTCAGGAGCGGAAATCTCTGCGGCGAGGTCGTTTTCATATACGTCGCGCACATTGATGTCGTCAAGATACATGTAGCCAGAGGTGTTGCCCTTGCCACGGAACTGTACGACGATGTACGGTTCGTTTGCGTATTTGGCCAGAGAAACAACGGTCTTCTTCCAAGGAGTTTCCTCAGCTGTAGCAGCTTCGTCGTAAACTACGGTAGTGAGGCTGTCCACAGTGCCGTCGGCCTTGCGAATCAGAGTCGTCAGAGAGGCGTTGGAGAGAGAGTCAGACTTAGAGCTGAACACGAGTTTCGGGTTGGTTGCACCGGCCAGACTAATCTTTCCTGAAGCGAGATAAGCCTCTTCGCCAGTACCCTTGAATGCGGCAGCACCGCCCTTGTCGTCAGCAGAAGCGCTGCTGACCAGTCCCCACTTGGAGAATCCAGGTGTTGTTGTCCACCACAGGCCGTAAGAAATCTGGCCGCCGGGGAACATCTCGCGGAACGGGATAGAGTAAGGCTTACCGTAAACGAATGAGTTTGTAGCAACTGTAGTACCCTCGCCAATCTCGTTCTTTGCAGACAGAGCGTAGTTGATGATGTCCTGATCGCCCTCGTTGGTGTTGAACGGGATGTTGTAAGTAGTTGCAGCCTTAACGCTGTCGAGCAGTGTAAGCGTTGCGTAGCCATAATCGTCGTAGCCCACGCTGTAGATGTTGTACAACAGTTCGTCCGGGTTCACATATCCACCGCTGACACCTTCGGTCACAGGCTTCCATGACATGCCGATAGAAGAGGTATTGTCGGTCAGAGTGATGTCGCTGGTAGACATTGCAGCAGGTGTGTCGATACCGATGTAAGCCGATACAGCCTCAGATTCGCGTCCACCACCGTTAGCGTTGTATATGCGCACGCTGTAAGAGTTAACGCCGTTGGGCACGTCAGTGTCGGTGAATGTTGCAGTAGAGCCAGGTGTGAGACCAGTTGTCACAGCGCCAACCACAATGCCGTCGCGCAGTATCTCAGCCTTTGTGATGGCCGAAAGGGTTGTGCCGTCGATAGCCTTAGAGGGCAGAGTGAATGCCACAGTAGCGGTGAGAGCACCCTTTGCACCAGGAGTAACGGTTATTGCCGTTGCAGAGTCAGGAGCAGTCAGTGCAGAACCCTCGCTAATCTTGATGTTGGTGAGCTTGAGGTAGTACTGGTCAGCGTCGCTGATGCTGTGGAAACCAATCTTTATCTCGGTGTCTGTCGCAGGAGTGATGCTCTTGGTGAACTTGGTGTAGGCAGAAGAAGTGAGGTCTGTGCTCGGCAGTATCACGCCAGTGTACTTGGTCGGGTCGCTTCCCTCGCCGTACTTCACCTCAAGACGCTCAACATAGTATTCGAGATAGCTGGCAGCGTCGAACGATACGGTGTATTCCTTGCCGGCTTCGAGCTTGAATTTCGGTGTAATCAACCAGTCGTCGCCTTCGTTGAGTCCGCTATATGTATATTTAGCATACTGGTCGTCGTCGTAAGAGTCGCTCCAAGACCATGTGCGACCGTCGGCGTTGGCATCAATCACGGTCAGCAGGTCGAACGAAGACTCGTCGGCAAACGTGTTTACGTATGGAGGAACGATGGCAGGACCCAGCACAACCTTGCTCGATTTTGTCTCGTTGCTCAGCACGGTGCCGTTCACGGCAACCACTCCATAGTAGTAAGCCTTGGCCTCAGATGTCTCAACGGTGTCGGTGAACACAGTGTCGGTGATATTTACGCCCACAGTTATAGAGTCGGGATAGCGAGTCACGGCGTATGCAATGTCACCGAGGTAGCCGTCGTGTACACCACCTTCGGGAGCACTCCATGAGAGTTTCACTATGCCGGTGTTTTCGTCGGCGGTGATGTTTACAGCCTCGATGTCGTTAGGCTCGTCAAATCCTACATACTGCTTTACAGTAACCTTGGGACTTGAACCAACGGCGTTGGCTGTGGTGACAACAAACTTGGTGAAACCGCTTGTCGGTACGGTCACATCGGCCTTCACTTCGCTTCCTGCTGTGGTCTTGCCTGTAGCAACGGTGTCGCCAGCAGCCACTATATAATATTCAAGCTCGCCCGTGAGGTCGGCTCCTCCAAAGGTCTTCGACGGTGCGGTGAAGTTGACAGTACCTGTGAGCGAACCCTTGTCAAACGACAATGTTACGTTCTCTGCTGCGGCAGGAGCACCTTCCTCAGCGGCCAACTCAGGAATAGAGAGCGCATAGATCTGCTCCTCTGCGGGGAAGTCAGACACCTTTGATGCAGCACCCGTGGTCAGGTCCACTGTGTACAATGCGCTGTTGCCGTCGGCATCAATCGCAGCCCAGTAGAAGATGTTGGTGCGAGTGTCTATTTCACCGCTCTGTCCGTAGTATTTTCCATCAGCGTCAGCTATGGTCACGCCTGTAGAACCCACGAGAGTCTCCGCTGCGGTGTTGGCGTCAATCTTATACAGATTACCGTCGGAGGCCACACCATAGATTCTCTTGTCGCCCGTGATACCGAGAGCCACATACGACTTGGTGAGCGTACCGATAGTTGTGCGGGTCAAAGTGCTGTAGTCAACGATACCCAACTCAAGTCCGTCGAGGTTTGAGTTGTAGAACTCACCGTATACAGTACCGTCGGAGGTCACTGCGGTTTCCTTTGCGAGCAGCGAGTAGTCTTCGATATAGTCGCTTGCAGTCTGCTCCCAAGTGTTGATATCAAATGCGTAGTGGTACATGAAGAGCATGCCCCAGAACGAGAAGTAGTTCACTTCGTGGAACTCGTCGCCAACGAGCGCACCACCACCAGTGGCCTGCAGGTTGTCGTTAAGACCGAGTTCGGTCACAGTGATTGGCGATGTAGCGTTGAATGTGTACATACCATAGGCTGCGGTCTCATAGTCCCAACCAGCCTGGTAGGCCACATTACCCCACAGTTCACGACCAGTGGCGGCTGCCAACGAGGGAGCCTTGGCCACGTTGTGTCTTGCCGAAGCCCCCCCCCTTGACATGGGCATAACCCATCTGTATTTCCTTGAGACCTCTTGTGGTGAGACTCGTCTTGGGAGTGCCGAAGTTTTTCACTTGAGCCAGCAACGGATGCTTCAACTCAAACGCCTTTTGCTTGGCGTTCGCCTGGCCAGGCTTCATCTTGGCCATCACATCCTTAACCTTGGCTCCTGGTGTGCGCAGTCCAATCTGCGCCGAAACGTTCTGTACCGGCAGTGACGTTAGCAACGCCAGTGCGCCAGACAACAAAAGTGTAGTTCCTTTTACCATGTTTGACAATGTTAAAAAATAAACAACTATGAATACGTATTATACGTTAAATGTTAACTTCTCCCAAGTGTGAACTTGCCGTCAAATATCCCAATCCTTTCAGCAAATATTCCTTTAATCCCGAAATTCGTCGATACAAATAGTCAACTATCACGGTGCAAAAGTATACAAAGTGTTTCTTCTATGCAAATTTATCCTGTCTTTTTGTTGCAAAAAAAACGTTTCCCTTTCTTTTTGTACCATATTCGTGGTATAACCCTATCCTTTTGAGAAGCATCAGAGCGAGTAAAGCATACCGAAACGCATATTCACAGGAGTTAACATGGGAGAGAGGAAGGAAAGAAAGAAAGGAAGGGAAGGAAAGAAAGGAAGGAATGAGGTAACAGCATTCTTTGCGCCATGCTTTAGCAGCATTCTTTGCGCCCTGAAGGGGCAGCTACTCATAGCCCAGGGCAACGCCCTGGGTTTCAAGGCTATTAGGTAACTTGCGCCCTGTAAGGGCAGCTGCATGAAACCTCGTCGTATCGCATATACAATGTGGCCATATAAAGCAGTTGCCCTTACAGGGCGCAAGTTTGCTTTTGTACTTATATACCCA
>CAVKVO010000190.1:0-4858 GCA_963659575.1 Prevotella sp. CAG:1031 | reverse complement strand
CGTGCCACATGATGGCCTCCACCTCGTTGCGTGCGCGGCAGTCGTGCAGACGGTCCTCGCCGCCACTGTTGATGTAGCTCAGTCCACGTCCCCAGAGCGGAGTGGTGCGGCACCACGAACCGTGGATGTCGTTCTTCATGTACAGTTTGTGCTGCATCATGTCGGTGTAAGGATAGATGGTCTGGTTGGCAAAGCGTGGCAGAGGTTTGCCCTTGATGCTGTTGGGCACCCAGTAGTTGTCAGCTCCAGTCACCCACTTTGCGCGGTGGCAGTAGGCGCAGCCCATCTCGTTGAACAGTTCCTTGCCTCGCTGCACAACGGTGTCGTTGAGGTTGCGTGCACGGGGAATGGCCAAACCGCGGTGCCAAACCATGAACTGATAGAACTTCGAGGTTGACATCTCTGCCTGGATGTTGTGCCAAGGGTTGCTGAACTGGTTGGTGCTGGGGCGCAACAGATTGTATACGCAAGCCTTGATGCTGTCTTCCGAACCGTCGCCGTAGTAGGCGGAAGTTGGATCTGCCTTGATTTTTGCAATTACGTCAGAATCATTTGCCATGGCGTTTGCCCATGCGTCAGTGGTGTAGAGCTTAGGTCTGTCGGGACGGCTCACGTTGGTGATGTTCCAGATGGCGTTGGCACCAGGGCCGTCCTGCAGTGTGGCACGGGTCAGAGCATAGGTGAAACGCTTGATCATGCTGCGTCCCTCCTGTCCGTCAACAAACGAACCGTAGTCGGAACTTGTGTTGGCATACCACGCTCCGCTTGCGAAGTTGTTGGCACTGGCATCCCAGAAGTTGGGGTTGACATATTCAGAAACGTCCATGCCCTTCTGCTGGTAGTATTTCGCCGTGGCGGCATACTGAGCCTTGATGTCGTCTTCGGTGATAGCGTCGAGCAGACCCACACCGATGACACCGATGGTTGACTCAAGACGGAAAGCCACATTCTTGTTTACCGCTTTAGGGTCTTTCACTTCCTCTTCCCACGGAGTAGGGCTTGTGCGGAACGCACTCTTCGGAATGTCCACGTCGGGATAAATCAAGTCAAACTTCTCGTGGTTGTCGGGGAATTCCAGAGCCAGACCGCTCTCCATTGCGGTGATATGGTTCCACTGAATCTTTATCTGACTTTCGTCGATAGGAGCTTTGAACGGTTCTGATGCCTGTGTCTGCGGCATACTAGTTACGGCAGATACGTATGGACCGTCGTTGCCGTTGGCTCCGTCGTAGGGGTGATACACCACGAGCAGGTAGCCGTTGCCGTTGCCGTATTCAGTTCTGTATTGCTCCTTGCGCTGTCCGTGTCCGTAGCCGGGGTGACAGTCGAGGCAAGAGCGGCGCACCGAAGCCGGACCGAGACCAGCGAAAGGCTCTGTTGTTGCGGTGTACTGGCGTTCGAAGAAGAGTTCTCCTGCCTTAAACTCGTTGAGCAGTCCCTGCTGTTCCACGGCGGGAGCCTCGTCCTCATAGCACGACGAGTTCACATTGTCGGTTGTTCCGAGCTCTCCTCCCGGACTCCATTCCTCAGCAAGGAAGTTTCCTACTGCTTTGCCCACATAGGGACCGTCGTTCACTTCCGACTGGTCGCCTTTGCTGCCGCCGCCGTTGTTGTCGGTGCCGTTGTCCTTGTCAGAGCAAGACGCTAAAGCCAGCGACATTGCAGCGAGAGACATGAGTGCCAAATGTTTCTTTTTCATACTGTTTTTGTGTTTTGTTGCGTTATACTTTTCTAAATCACACAACGTAGCTCCACATTCTTGCTGAATGTAAAGCTACGTGTGCAGTATAGGTCTGCGTTGTGTTATAAACGATAGTGTCTTTTTACTTTGTTTCCTGCAGTGAGAACCACTTGCCTACTTCGTTGAGTGCGTCGTCGCAAGCCTTCACCTTGTCGATGCAGTTCTTTACAGCTGCTGAACCCGGATCTCTCTTGAAGTAGCCCTGAGCGGCAGTAGCATCGTCAAACGACTGGAGTGCAGCCTTGACAGCGTTGTCCATCTTTGTGGCCAGTTCGGCGTTGTTTGCCTTGAGGTAGCTCATTATAGAGTGCTCGTTGGGAGTGGTTGCGTTGATGTCGCATGTGCCATAGAGCGAGTTCTTGATAGAGTAGATGTTGTCCTTGTAGTCAACGAACGAACGCTGGCTGTAGGGCGACTCGATGTAGTTGATAGAGTTGTCCTCGCTTTCTTCCACAATACCAGCAGCCACTTTGTATGCCTGTCCGAGCTTCTGCTCCTGCACCTCATTGCAGATATTAGAGCATCCGCCCACGAGAATCTGGTTCATTGTGCCAGGCCATGATGAGTAACCGGTGGTTGCAGTGGGAGAGAGCAGCCACTGACCCCAGCACATCTGACCTTTGGCCAGACCGTTGGTCTGTGAGAGATATGTGAACACATAGTTGTTGTCCTCCAACACCTGCTTTGTGGTGATGTTTGCGGCAGAACCCATCCATGTGTATTCGAGCAGTGCGGTCATGTTCTTCACGTCACCTGCCACAGCGTTGAGGAATGCCAACTCGTCGATGCCCTTCACTGAAGTCATGTCAGGATCGGTGTCGTTGTTCTTGAGAGCCTCTACAGTGCGGTTCTTTCCGTCGCGGAAGAGCACGAACTCCATGCCGTGGAAACCGAGCACTGTCTGGAACTGTTCGTTGTTCTTGCTAACGAACTGCTCAGGGTTGTTGCCCTTGAAACCTGCGATGAGCTTGGCGTTGTTGAGCGCACCAACCAGCTCGTCACGTCCGAGAGGCCATGAGTCGATGTGCGGGTCGATGTTGTTGCTACCGTCTTCAGCCGAACCGTAGAGGAAAGCTTCGCTGCGCTCCCATTCGCGACGTGCGTTCTTGAATGCCTCGCAAGCGGCGTCAATCTGTGCCTGTGTCATTGTACCAGCCTCAGCAGCCTTGTAGAGTGCGGTTGTTGCTGCGTAGAGAGTACGTGTGTTGGCTGCGAGAGCCTGGTATGTAGGATAGATCACATTCTGCACATACGTCTTGGTGATCTTCTGCATCTCATAGTCACTTTCGGCTATTGTCACGTCAGCCTTGCCGAAGGCGTCGAGGTCTTCAAAGTTGTAAGTCTTGCCGTCGCCGTCGTTGTTGCTGCTGCTACAAGCTGCGAATCCGAATGACATTGCTCCGAGAGCTATGCCCATCGTCACTTTCTGATAAATTTTCATCGTTGTTCTTCTTTATGTTTTTATTGAGTTATTGTTCTATTGCAATCGATTTAGAGGAAGAATCCCTGATAGGCCACTCCGAAGTTGAGAGCCGGTTCGTCGTTGTACTGGCTGTCAAACTTGCGGTAGTTGTATTCTGCCTTTACGCATACCTGGGGCAGTGGATAGTAGTTGATACCGCCGGCGAAAATCTTCTTCTTTGTCCAAGACACTGTGGGGTTGTGGATATATGAGTCATAATACTCGAAGTGTCCGAACACGTAGAGTTTCTGGTTGTCGGCTCTCAACTTCTCAATCTGCGAGAAGATGTCGTAGCCCACTTCTATACTTGCAGCCATGGCGTGGCTTCCGAAGTTCTGGTTGGTCTGGTATGGCTTGACATACTGCACACCGGGCTTCACGAGTTTGCTGATGTTCGATGCGTCGGTCACATATCCGTAGTCGATGTTGCCGCGAGCCACCCAGTTGAAGCGCTTGAACGTGAAGTCAAACGAACCGAGATAGATGTTGCCTTTCCAGTCTTTTCTTGCACCGGTTTCAGTGTCGTGGGGCACTGCATTGTGCATCGACTGACCGTAGTAGCCACTGATACCGAGGCGAAGTCCTGGCACGGTGTAGTTGTCTATGCGTGCCATGAAACCGTATTTGTTGGCCACCTCAAACTCAAACGGCTTGGTTGTGCCCGGGCCAATCCACTTGTCCTTGGAGAACTGGTAGGCGTCGAGACCTGCTATCATCTGCGCCTCATAGCGGAAGTCGCCGAGATGTCCCCACAGAGATATACCAGTCTGGTGCCAAGTACAGGGCAGAATGGTGTTTTCACCCTCAGGACGATACACAGTGAAGAAGTTCAGGGGCTCGTGATAAGCGTTGGTGAGACCGAAAGGCACCACGATATGACCGGCACGCACGTTGAGATAACGTCCGAACGACTTCTGAATCCAGAACTGCTCCAGCTCCACGTCGCCGCCTTTCTCCATTTCGTTTTCCATCTCGATGGCCTCTTCAGCCTCATATTCTATGGCCGAACCGCTGCCGCCGTGCTCAAACTCAATCTCTGTGCCGAGCGACCAACCCTTGCCGAAGTCGTAGCCGAGGTATATCACGGCGTGAGGAATGTCGAAACGTCCGTGGCTCGGGTCGTTCTTGTAGCGGCTGGGAGTGCTGTAGCGGTTGCCGCTGTCGCTGTAGTAGTTGCGGCTATAGGCCACCTCACCATAACCACCGATGCTGAGACGATTGCCTGAAGCGTGGTTCAATACACTGTCCGCAACGGTTTCCTGTGCCATGGCCGAGGCTCCAGCCAGCATGTTTGCGGCAAGCAGTGTCATCATCCTGTAGGAAAATCTTTTCATTGTCGTTTTGTTTCTTTCTTTAATTTTTCGAGTGCAAAGGTATTTCGTTACATGTTTTTGGGCAATACCTAAATATTGTGAAATAGTGAAAGAAACAATCTCCAGTCATCCCCATAAGGAATCAGATACCACATATTAGGTATCGGCATGGATTGACGGTACTATATATAATAAGGTATAAGGAGTTTGAGAATGAATGATAGCTTTGCTTGCTACATGCGGATTTGGCGCAAGCTTAGTAGGCGAAGCGTCCCCGCTTTGCCCTTGGCTGTTGTAGGTGCAGCATAGGAGGGTCGCCGCCCTCGGCGATCCCATCGCTCG
>CAVKVO010000189.1:0-4893 GCA_963659575.1 Prevotella sp. CAG:1031 | reverse complement strand
TAACCGTTAAGTAATGTTCAAAAATAACTTGAGCAAGTTATTTTTGAACATTACTTATAATACTTTTTCAGCCTTTTATACTCCTTTTCCGTTATCTGGATAGTCGTGCCGTGACGTGGGGTGAAGACGCCTTCGGTCTTGGTTTCGCGCACCAACTCAAAATGTTGCCAGTCGGTAGTTTTGCAGAACTGATACTTGCCGTCCTTGTGACAGTCGTACATGAGAATCCATCCCGAACCATCGATGAGCGGAAAAGCGCATGAACCTTCCGAAGCGAGTTTGTTCGGTTGCATCCGTCCTGGCACGAGAGTCCACGTTTCGGGCGAGTGAATATCGGTGAACATATATTGCTTTCGCACAAGTCCTTCACTGCCACCCCACGTGTTGAAGAATAGATGGTATGTGCCTTTCTCGTCCTTCACAATGTCAGTGTCTATCGTAGGGTCATTATAGGTAAAGAGAGGTTGCGGATCATTCTCCAAACCAGTGAAATCGTCATTGGCATAGGCGTAGTATACGGCATCCTTGGGATAAGGGCCGTCTTTCTCGGAGTGCAGCGAGAAATACACCATGTACTTGCCCACACTCTCGTCATAAATGGTTTGCGGTGCCCAAACAGCGTTGGCCTGCGCAAAGGGTTTTCCGGCATAACGTGTGGGGAAATCAACGGCACTGTGTGTCCAGTGGATAAGGTCACGCGAACGGGACATCACGAATCCGTGGCAAGTCCATTTGCCTTTTGACATATCCATGTCGGTCATCACCATGCGAAACCATCCGTCGCTGCACCTTAATATATGTGGATCCCGTATACCTCCGCTTACAGTAAAGTCCTTGGCGTTGGCCACAGGTTGGCCGCCGTTTAGCGGTTCGTAGTCCAGTCCGTTGCGGCTCAAAGCCAGGCGCAACTGCTGACCTTCGGTGGTGTTGCTGGTGAAATAGGCAAAGAGATAACCAGTCATAGGTGCCTTCGCAACCGACGGCAGCGAAGCTACGGTCATGCAGAGACCGAGCAATAAAGCAAAAAGAGTTTTGCGCATAGATGGTTTTCGGTTAGTTTGTTATTGGTATGTTGTTTTAGAAAACTCTGTTACAGAGTATTTTCTTGGTTGAATAAGTTCCATATTGCGATGGCAAAGCGGGGACGCTTCGCCCACTATAGAGCCACCTCTTAGTTGAAAAGTTCCACGGCGTGATGGCAAAGCGGGGACGCTTCGCCCACTATGAAGCAACCTCTTAGTTGAAGAAGTTCCACGACAGACCCATACGGAGTATGCGGCTGTTCTGCGGATAGTGAGGAGCGAGGAAATACATGCGGTCTCCGTTGCCGGCGTTGACGTGGCTGAACATGATGAAGAAGCGCGTTTGCTTCAGGTGCATGTTGGCATAGGCGTCCACAAACGGGTAACCGCCCAATTCAACCCTGCTCGCTGCGTTCTGCTGAACGGCAAACTGGTTTATCTGCGGCACGAAGTCGGGAGCGTAATACTTGGTGAAATAGTATGCGTCTGCACCAAACTCCACAGTAAGTTGCTTGACAATCTTGAACTTCAGGTACAGGTTTGTAAACACGTTCAGTGCTGGAACGGGCAGTATGTCCGGCTGGTTGGAGTTCTGGAAAGTCAACACGTTCTCCCAATTCAGTATACCGAGTCGGAAGTTCTGGCGCAACTGTGCCGTGAGAAGGTTGATATTGCCTCCGAACTGCCCTACCCCGGCCGTCATGTTGGTACGTCCGGAAGTTGTGGCGTCATAACTCATGCCGAAATAGGTGTAGTTCTGAATCTCCTCAATGGCCACACGCAGACTGGTTTTGGTCTTCCTGTATGTGAACAGTCCCTCTATCCTTGTGCGCGTCTCACTGCTCAGGTCACCATTGTCCCACCACAAGTGCTTGGAATGGTAGTTGCGCTGATAGAATGTCGGCACAAGGCGATAGAAATAAGCCTTTGCGGCAAGCGTGACCGTGTCGCCCCACAGACGGAAGTTGAGGTCGGTGCTGAAGTCGGCCTTTAGTTGTCCGAAGTCTTCGCCCACAATCCATGTCTCGGCCTGGAGGTTATAGTGAAGAGTGTTGCCCTGTGTCTTGGCTATCTGACCGCCTACGCTTATGGTGTGCTCGTTCCATGTGGACAAAAATGAGCGAGCCGGGTTGTCTGCCATGATGCTCGGCATCTCAAACTTGCGGTATTCGTGGCTTGCAAACACCTTCAGTCCAGCTTTAGCGTACTTGTTAAAGCCTTCAAGCAAAGCCACAGCAAACGTGTTCTTGATGCTCAGATGACGAGTCTGGTCATATATCGAGTCGCCGCCGTTGCTCAGTCCGTCGCTATAGTCATAGTATGTCTTGGCGTAATAGTTTTCGGGAGAATAATAAGCCTGATAGATGCGGTCGTATTTGTTGAGATCAAGAGTGTGGATAAAGCTCGTCACCGGCACAAACTCGTCCTTCATCGTGGCGTCAATGGAGTCTTGTATCGCCTTGGCTGCCAGGAGACTGTCCATCTCTGCCTGCGAACCTACCTTTACTCGTGCGGTGTCGGTCTTCACCTTGTTGTCTTCCGGTTCGTCACCCACAATCTTGGCGTCGTCCGGTCTGCCTTGCGGCTGCGCCACAGGTTTGTTTCTGTCGCGTCCGGCAGTTCCTTTGTCAGAATCGTCATCCCTGTTTCCATCCTTCTTCTCATTGTCTTTCTTTGCGGCAGCGGCAAAGCGACGAGCTTTAAGCTCTTCTTCCGTAAGTTTGACCTTGCGGTAAAAGCCTAAGCTGTAGCGGTGAGTGAGAAAGAAGTGGGTGTTGTCGTTGCGGTTCCAGTTTTCGTGGAGCACAGTTTCTATCTCGTTCTCGTTGTAACTGTCATCAAAACTCTCCGGATGGGTTATGTAGTTGTCGTCTACAATACCTCCGTTTTCAGTCACTTTCTGATGATATGTGGAGAAGAAAGCGTGCATCTTGTATCTGTCGCCAAGGTAAGAGGCGAACAGAGTGGCACCGAAATGCGAGTTGTTCTGGTTGTCATAGTAGCCGCGGGCGTAGGAGTAGTTGAGGTCGAAACCGAAACCCAACTTCTTGCCAGCGTTTACTGCAAACAAAGCGTCGATATGATCTTCACCGTTGGTCTTGTCTCCGCAGTTGTCATAAGAGATATTTGTTATTGGCGACAGTGTGTTGGTGAAGAGAAAATTGTCGGGTTGCTTCATCACATGACTGTACGGCTGCGTGAAGATAAACTGTTCCGTGAGCGGACGGTCTATCACTATACGGCTTTGGCGTGCGGTATAGTTGTTGCCCGTGGTGTTGTATTCGCCGTAGAGTCCGGTGTTGAACACCGTGTTCATAAACAGGTGCTGCAAGGTGTCGGGCTTTGCCGGGATGATATCGCCGAACTTGCGGTCTATGCGCCACACATACAGTCCCTTGGGAATCTCCTTGTTTACGTGTGTGGTGTCCTTATTGTGCTTGTTGAAATTGCCGTTTGTGCCCTCGTTTACCTGTGATATCTGCCCATTCTCGTCCATCCGGTTGTAGACCTGGGCCGTTACGGCTGCCGAAAGCCACGCCAAAAGCATGACGAAGAATGAACGTTTCATCTAATCAATCTGAGTGCCGCTTCAATGAATTTCAATGGTAAAGAGCCTATCACGATGTATGTTCCGACGGTTCTGTCGTACGCCACATAGCAGACCACGCCGACCAATGCGACAAAAATGAACACAATGTTCAGCACATTGCGCAGCGCAAACAGTCTGTCTTTAGTCTGCCGCCGGTGCCTTTCGGGAGGTTCCGGCATCGTGTATCTTTCGTTGTAGTCCATGATGCTATGCTTGAAGCGTCGGGATGGCGTTTGCCTTATACCTTATTTATTTAAGCGAAGATAACTTTCTTTCTAAGCGAAAAGTACTTTCTATCTAAGAGAAGATGGTTTTCTACTTAAGAGAAGACAACCTTCAATTGAGAAAAGAGTCCTTCTTTATTTGAGCAAAGAAGCCATCTTGTCGAACAGATAGTCCTTGCGGTCTATCGTCTTGCGGCGGAACTTGCCCGATATGCGAGACAGTTTCTGCTTGCTCTTCTTCAGTCCGTACTCGTCGGTTATCCAGTCTTCGGCTTTCAGTGTCTGCAAATTGCGCTCCTCGTCATAGAGATAAACTATGCGTGTGAGCGAGATGTCAGCCTTGCCGTCGGAACATTCAGCCACCAAGTTGTAGAGAAAACGAGTGCGGTCGAGCACCAATGCAGTGCTTTTGAACACGAGCCACTCCTGAAACGAGCCGCACAGACTGTGCTTTGTGGAGTCTTCCAGTGTCAAACGACTCTGTTCGCTCTGGTTGGGCTCCTTCAACATCTTCTTAAAGTAGCTGTGCAGTATGCCGTATATCTGGTCTGCGCTCTTGCCCGGAGCTTCTATCACTGTGTGGAACACCACTCGTCCATCTACAACGGGCACTGCACCCACCAAGTACTTCTGGTCTGGATTTGTTTTCACACCCGTTTCATTTGCTTCGGGCATCTCCCACGTATTTTGAGCCGCTGCGAAAAGAGGCAGAGCCAGCATCATTGCCAAGAAAAACTTCCTCATTGGTCTTATTTATTTACTTTATCGATTATGCAAAGATACACATTAATATATATATACGGCAGTGACTTGTCTGGAATTAACACAGTTTTTCAAGAACGAGTGTACCAATCACAAACTTGATGCACCCTTTCCGCCTCTACTTTCCCACCACGTTTATGACGATACTTGACGTCAGTCCGCTCTCTTTGTCGGTCACTGTGAGCGTAGCTGTGCCAGCCTGACGCTTAGCTCTCACCACAACCACGAGTTGTCCGCCAAACAGTTTCATCTCCGGTTGGGTAAACGGTTGGAGCGATGTGGCGTCACCGTTGCA